>JBFFHG010000343.1:0-4933 GCA_041557055.1 Desulfosarcinaceae bacterium | reverse complement strand
TAAAATTTTACGGGCAAGGCTTCTGTTCAAATTGAATTATTGACGAGGCGATCCATGGACCCTCAACAACTTGTTCCGGCCGCCGGGACCATTCCGGTTGCATGGCCCTGGTTTAAAATTTTGTTGATTCCCTGTTTTGCACTTCACCTGCTTTTTATGAATGCACTGCTGGGCAGCGGCATCATCGGATGGGCGAGTGCCCTGCGTTCCAGCGGTCCCGGTTTGGAGAGAGCCCGCAGCATAGGTCATCGGCTGCCTTTTTTCATGGCCTTTACCATTAACTTCGGGGTGGCGGCCCTGCTCTTCATGCAGGTGCTTTACGGCCATCTGTTTTACACCAGCTCCATCCTCATGGCGGTATGGTGGCTGGGGGCTTTGGTCCCGGTGCTGGGGGCTTACGGCGCAGCCTATTGGATCGATTTCAACTTTGATGGGTTGGGTGTTTGGCGCAGCTTGATCTGGACATTGATGGTTGTCGCTCTCCTGATGGTGGGGTTTGTTTTCACCAACAACCTGACTCTGATGGCCGATCCCCCATCCTGGCCGCGCTATTTTCAATCACCCGGTGGATTTCTCTGGCATTGGGAAGACCCCACCCTGATACCCCGCTATCTCCATTTTGTAACCGCCTCGGTGGCCGTGGGCGGGGTGATCTCCGCACTGCTGAATCGCAACCGCCCGGGTGAAGGCACCGCCTGTTTTATGCAATGGTTTACGGCGGCCACCGCAATGCAGTTCATCATCGGCGGATGGTTTTTCATGACATTGCCCCAAATCGTGCGTCAGGCCCTCATGGGCGCAAATGCGCAGGCTGCCGTCTCTTTTGCGGCGGCCTTGGCCGGTGGCTTGCTGGCCCTGGTGTTTGGTATCAGACAACGCATTTGGCCGGCGGCGGCGGCCACGGTTTTTACGGTGTTGGCCATGGTGCTGGTGCGCGATGTGGTGCGCACCCTCTGCCTGATGCCCTATTTCACCGTGGATCGATTGATCGTCCAACCCCAGTACTCCCCAATGGTGGTGTTCGGCCTGTTTGTGGTGTTGGGGGTTGTGGCCGTAGCCTATATGGTTCGGCTCTATCTCAAGGCACCGCACCCGAAAACAGATTGATTGGTCAGATCATTAAAGGGGCGGGTCGTCAAATCAGCGGTTTGAACGATGGGGTCTTCATTTTGACCATTCGACGATGTCACTGATGTCGGGAAGGTGAAGGGAAAGGAAAGCGACCTCAATGAACTACCCGGTATGGGAACTCAACACTGCCGGCGGCGGATTGCTGATCGCTCTTATCGCCATCATTCACGTTTATATCGCCCACTTTGCCGTGGGCGGCGGTCTGCTGCTGGTGGTCACAGAGATCAAAGCCCGCCAACTGGGTTCAAAGGCCCTGCTGGACTACACCAGGCGTCATGCCCGGTTTTTCATGGTGCTCACCATGGTGGGCGGCGGGGTTACCGGCGTCGGCATCTGGTTTGTCATTGGCCTACTCAATCCGTCGGCCACTTCCCTGTTGATTCACACCTTTGTTTTCGGCTGGGCCGCCGAGTGGGTCTGTTTCGGCGGTGAGATCGCGGCCCTGCTGGTTTACTATTACGGTTTTGAGCGCCTCGCCCCCAGGGACCATTTGAAGGTGGGCTGGCTCTACTTTGTTTTTGCCTGGCTTTCGCTGTTCTGGGTCAACGGTATCATCGATTTTATGCTTACCCCGGGCCGCTGGCTCCGGACGGGAAGCTTCTGGGACGGCTTTTTCAATCCCACCATGCTGCCGGCCCTGGGATTTCGCACAGCCCTGGCCCTGACGCTGGCCGGTGTGTTCGGATTGGTGACGGCCGTCTGGATGAAGGGGTTGGCGCAGGAAGATCGCCGGGTTCTGGTCTCCTGCCATGCCCGCTGGCTGTTGGCGCCCATGGTTTTTGCGGCATTGTGCGGTTTGTGGTACTGGCAGGCGCTGCCCGGGGAGGTACAGGCCATGATCGCCGGCCGGTCGCCTGAGTTGGGGCCTTATTTCAATGCTTTGTGGATTTTTGCATTGATCATCATGGCTGCCGGTGTTTTATGCCTGGCCCGCCTGCGTGCCCCTGCCCGCCGAATTCTGGCTGTGCTGCTGCTGATCATCGCATTGCTGGAGATGGGGGCCTTCGAATTTCTGCGGGAAGGGGCACGCCGCCCCTTTGCCGTTTACGGGCTTATGTATGCCAACGCCATCGCTGTTGCCGACCGGGAGAAGATCGACCGGGAGGGCCTTTTGACCCATGCCCGCTGGGTCTCTCAAAAGAAGATCACTGAGGAGAACCGTTCGGCGATGGGAAGGGAGATATTCCGGTTGCAGTGTTCCGCCTGCCACAGTCTCGGCGGGGTTTTGAACGATATCTTGCCGCTGACCCAAAAGTTCTCCCCGTGGGCAATGGAGGCCCAACTCAACGGGCAGGGCAGACTGCTGGACTATATGCCGCCCTTTATGGGAACCGCTGATGAGCGTAAGGCGTTGGCGCAGTATATTGCCCGGGATTTGAACGGCCGTCCGGAGGAAAACGCGGTGACAGCCGTGCAGCCCGAACCGATCAACCTCCTTCCTTTTGATGAAACCAAAGATCAATATATTCTTCTGGCCTGGAGCACCCTGGGCATGCATCTGCTCAGCGACTGCGATGCCCGGTGGTCCCTGGCGCCACCCGGCGCAACCATCTGCGCCCAGCTCATCAAGAGGGGCGAAACCCCGGAGATTGTCACCGGGGCCGTGAATATTCACTATGAGGTGGAAGAGCGCCACCTGTCGCCTTCGCAAAAAGTCTCTTTTTGGAAGTATGCCGGGGCGCTCTACGGTCAAACGCCGCCGGAAAATACCGGGCTGACCGGTGCCCGGCTGCGGGGGATCATGCAACCGGATGAAACACGCATGGCGTTTGTAACCAAAGAGCTGCCCCTGGTTCCTTATCCCCAAGCCGGCGGATTCAATCCCTATCCGCTGGTGACCATCGAAGCCCGCGAATCAGGAAGCGGCCGGGTTCTGGCACGGACCCAGGTGACTGCGCCGGTTTCCACCGAGCTGGGGTGTCGGAACTGTCATGACGGCCCCTGGCGCGTGGATCGCAAAGCCGGCATCAGCAAAATGACTGCAGAGGATGTATTGAGTGTGCATGATCGCATCAACAAGACCCAATTGAAGAGGGATGCCGCCCAGGGACGGCCTGTAAGGTGCCAAAGCTGTCACGGGGATTCATTCAGGAATGAGCAGGGTCGGCCCGGCGTGTTGAATCTTTCGGCCGCCATCCATGGTTTCCATGCCCTCTATCTTTCCGGTCGAGGCGCTGAAGCCTGCCATGCCTGTCATCCCAGCGACCCCAATGGGGCCACCCGCATGCTGCGCGGCATCCACAATGAAATCGATTTGAGTTGCACCAATTGCCATGGCTCTTTGGAAGTGCATGCTCTGGGGCTGCTCAAGGCTGATTCACAGGCCAAGAAGAACAGTGCCAGGAAGCTGATCACGCTTATCCGGGCGCGTCAAAGGGAGGCAATCGAAAAAGAGGTGCCGCCGCGTATCGCCTGGTTCGGCCAGCCCGATTGCCTGCACTGCCATGTGGATTTTCAGCCGCCGGATACCGACCGGACCGATCCGCGGCAGCGAACTGCCGATCAAGGGGGGCTGTACCGAATGCGCAGCGACGATGCCGGGATCCTGTGCGCGGCCTGTCATGGCGCGCCCCATGCCCTCTATCCGGCGCGCAATCCTTACGGAGCCCAGCGGGATGTCATCGCGCCGCGGCAGTATCAGCAGTCACCTTATCCTATGGGCGGTAATAAGAATTGCAAGGTGTGCCACACCATTGATATGGAGGAAGAGATTCACCATCCCAATATGCTGACGCAGTTTCGCAATACGGTAGATTAATGGCTTCCGGCTTAAGATGAGGCGTTCAAAATCCAAAAATTGGGAGCATGCCGTATCAAAAGACCCCAATTGCACGACAGACCGGAAACCATCAACCGATTTTTAGAAATTTTGGAGCGTGCTTTATGAAAGCTTTTTTGCTATCGTTGATTTTTTCATTGCTGGTGGGGATGGTGGTTCCCGTTACCGGCCGGGCCACTGAAACGGGGCAGCCGTTAACCCTTTCCGGGGCCATCACTGCGGCTTTGAAGCATAATCCCCAGGTTGCGGCGGCCCGGCACGAAGAGGCGGCGGCCGCTTATCAGGTGACCACGGCCCGCTCCGGACTTTTGCCGCAGGTTTATCTGTCCGAAACGTTCAACCACACCAACAGTCCCTTGTGGGCTTTCGGGACCAAACTGAACCAGGGCATCATTCAAAGTCCGGATTTCAGCCCTGATCAGCTCAACGATCCGGATGCCGTCAATAATTTTGCAACGGCGCTCAATATGTCCTGGAATCTTTACGACGGCGGGCGGACCCGCATCGGGTGGGAGCAGGCCAGGCAAGGTGAAAAGATCGCCGCGTTGAACCTGCAACGATCAGGGCAGCAAATAATCGCCCAGGCTGCCAAAGCCTATGTGGGGTTGCTGATGGCTGTGGAGAATCAACGGGTGGTGGCCCAGGCGCTGGAAACGGCCCAGGGCCACTTGAAATTGATTCAGGACCGCTTTGGCAGCGGGTTGGCGGTCAAAAGCGATGTGCTTCGCGCCCGGGTGCGAATTGCCGATCTGGAGCAACAGCGCCTGTCGGCCGGCAGCCAGGTGCAGGTGGCCCAGGCCATGCTGCATGCCGCCATGGGACAGCCCGATGACGGCCGGATCGCCCCCACGACGCCCATTGAACGCTGCATTCCCACCGATGGCGTTCTGGGACAATGGGTCGATCAGGCCCTGGAGCGGCGGCCGGATTTGAAGCAGGTCGCGTATCAGGAAGATATTGCCGAAAAAGAGATTCTGCGTGCCCGGGCCGGCCACTATCCGACCCTGGCCTTGCAGGGCAACT
>JBFFHG010000342.1:0-4934 GCA_041557055.1 Desulfosarcinaceae bacterium | reverse complement strand
TCGCCTTTGGTAGAGGGACTTTCGGGAGTCGCATGAATTTGAAATATGATCGCCTTCGTCATGAAATGGTTGAAAAACAAATCGAAGCCCGGGGTATCACCGATGTCAGGGTGCTGGCGGCCATGCGCTCGGTTCCGCGCCACTTGTTTGTGGGTGAAGCCCTGATGGATCAGGCCTATAGCGATTATCCCCTTCCCATTGGTGAACAGCAGACCATATCCCAACCCTATATTGTCGCTGAAATGACCCAGGCTTTGCAGCTTTCAGGCGATGACCGGGTGCTGGAGATCGGCACCGGTTCAGGTTACCAGGCGGCCATTTTGGCCCAGATTGTCTATCGGGTGTATACCATCGAACGCATTCACGCCCTTTATATCAAAACCAGAAAATTGTTTGACCAATTGGGCTACCACAATATCGTCACCCGCTATTCCGACGGCACTGCCGGGTGGAAAGATGAGAGTTCTTTCGATGCGATCATCGTCACCGCCGGTGCGCCGGAAATCCCCGCCGTTTTAGTCAATCAACTGGCCATTGGCGGCCGCATGGTCATTCCGGTGGGGGACCAACACTCCCAGGATTTGATCAAGCTGGTTCGGGATCAAAATGGGATCCACCAAGCCAATATGGGGGGGTGCCGGTTTGTCAAACTGGTGGGCGAACATGGATGGCGTCCCAATTAGGTGGTTTCCGTCATCCCCCAAATGATACGTGCCTAAATAATGATAGGTGATTGATCAACTTTGGAGATTTTAATTGCTTGACGCTCTGATTCCGTTTCTTGAGAAAATGGCTGGTTTGGGCATGACGTGGGGCCCCTTGCTGGTGCTCCTGTTCATGACCGTTGAGAGTTCGTTTATCCCTTTTCCAAGTGAAATTGTAATGATTCCGGCGGGCTTTATGGCCGCCCGGGGAGAGTTTTTCCCAATCGACCCGGTCTGGGGGGCGCTGACCCTGGCCGTTGCCTGCGGCATCGCCGGTTCACTAATAGGGGCCTGGATCAATTATATTCTTTCTCTCAAGCTGGGGCGCCCCTTCCTGCATCGTTGGGGTAAATATTTTTTTTTGACACCGGGCAAACTGGATCGGGCGGAGCAGCTTTTTTGCAAGTATGGCGATGTGGCCACATTTGTTTGCCGCCTTATTCCCGTGGTGCGACAACTTATCTCCATACCGGCCGGGATTTCACGGATGAATTTCGGGCGCTTTTCACTCTTTACCGGAGCAGGGGCCGGGATCTGGGTCACCATTCTTGCTTTGATCGGCTATTGGTTCGGAACGACCACTGAAGCGATGGGCTATGGAGAACTTGTCCATCAAGCCAAATCCGCGCTGGACCGCCATATGATATGGATTTTCATCGGCTGTGGCCTGTTAACGGCTATCTATGTATGGGTTCACAGATTGGCTGCGGGCCATAAGCCTTAGATTTCGCGACGCCTCTCCTCTTTGTGCAACGCGGCATGGGTGTCCTATATGTCCTTGACCAGCCTGTTTTTCGGACTTTGTTTCATCTCCGCCTGAATTTCATCCACAACCTGGGAGACAATTGTAAATTCAGGACCATGCAGGTTCGGCCGGCTGTTTGCACCTCTCTTGTCCAGAGCCTCCAATACGGATGCGACGGTTATGGTATGGATGTCGCGCGCCGGCTGATATTTCGGCGGCCCGGTGTTCTTTATACCCTCCACCGCCGAAACAAGGCTGCTTTCGCGAAGATCTTCGAGCAACCGGGTCACTGTCACAACAGGCATTTCAAGGGTTTGGGAGATCTGATCGGCGCTAAGCGGCGGCTCCCCCCTGCTAAAACGTTGAATGATCAAACGCAGAATGTGCAATGCATAACGGCGGCGCAGATCGGGAGTGCTTTTTTGATAGCGGCCAGCCATGCTGAGATGGTTGATATTTTGGTGCGCGTAGGCAATCTCGGCGCCGAGCAATACAATCATCCAACTCAGTTGCAACCAGATTAAAAAGAGCGGCAGGGCGGCAAAGCTGCCGTAAATGGCGTTATATCTCGATACCAGGACCTGGGCGCTGATATAGACCCCCTGGGTGATCTGATAAATCGTACCCCCGGTGACGCCGGCCAGGAGAGCCGAAGATAATCGGACCTGGGTGTTGGGCATCACGGCATAGATCAGGATGAAAAGCAGCCAGATCAATCCAAAGGGCAACAGTTTGAGCAGTGAGAAGATGACCGGGCTGGCGGCATGCAACAGCGCCAGTTTGCCCGTCATGGCCGTGACCTGGGTGGTGATGTAGACATTGACACTGCTGGAGACCACCACCAGCAGGGGACTGATGATCATGATGGCGAGATAATCGGTGAACTTGCGGATAGATGATCGGCCGCTGACTTTCCAGATATGATTAAAGGTGTTTTCGATGTTGCTGAGCACTTTGACCGCCGACCAGAACAGCAGGGCCACGCCGATGCCGGCGATCAGCCCGCCCTTGGTGTTTTCCAACAAAGAGCGGGCAAAGTCGATGACTTTGGATAACACCTCTTCCTGGCCGGCAAAGCGCAGGTAGAGTTGCTTTTCCAGGCGTTGTTCCAGGCCGAACCCTTTGGATATGCCGAACGCCATCGCCACCACCGGCACGATGGAGAGCAGGGTGTAAAAGGTCAGGGCCGAGGCCTGCAAGGCGCAATTGTCGCGCACATATCCCCTGATGGTCATTACGGCCAAGCGTAACGGTTTAAGGCATATCGCCCGGGGTTTGGAAAGATCCTCTTTGTTCAACCGCCAGATGTCGGCGGTAAAGAATTGAATGATCCTTTCGACAGCCGCATGGGGCATCATGAATCCTCCTGGAAAAGTGGAGCGCTATTTGCCGGATGGGGCGTGTTTGAGCGCGTCGGGCAGTTGTATTGCCACCACCCGTCCGCGGGCGCATATCTTGCCCTTGGAAGAGAGGGTGACGGCCACAATCACTTTGCGCCCATTGATCTCTTCCACGCTGCCGCGCAACTCCATCGGCGCATCGATGGGGGTGGGGCGCAGGTAGTCCACATGCAGGGATGCCGTTACAAATCTGTAACCAGGTTCACCGCCCATGGGCTGACCGGCCGCCCGAAAGGCTGCGGCCGCTGCCGTCCCCGTGCCGTGACAATCGATGGCCGAGGCGATCAACCCCCCATAAACATAGCCCGCCATGGCTGTGTGATAGGGTTGAGGCATGATCCGGCACACCGATTGCTCCCCATCCCAGTAGCTTTTGATCTGAAGGCCATGGGGGTTCAGGCGTCCGCAGCCATAGCAGACACTGTATTCATCCTTGTAATAGTCTTGAAAAGCTTTATCCGCCGCGGCTGGTTTTTTTTGCATGATTGTTTATGGCCTCTTTGCGCAGTACCGGGATCGTCTCCGGCGTCTTGAAACCACCATCCATATTAACCCTGTTGTTAGGATTAATTGGCTTGTTTGGTGTTTTCAATCCATATTCGTATCTTTTTGATGATGCGTTTCCAGGTTATTTCTCTCTTTTTCACGATATTGAAAATTATTTTTCGAAGATCACCCAACTCCGGAAGTGTTGTCCGGGCCAGGTACAGGCAACTGGGGAGCACGCACAGGGTCGGTACGGCCGCCAGCGTGCAGGCCAGGGCATACTCCGGGAATGGATCTTGTTGGCTGATGATCCAGGCGGTCACGCCTGTGGATGGCAGGAACCAGAGGATCAGCCTGCCGATTATCCCTTGCGAATCGTATAGATAGCGGATGAGGTGCAGGATCTGAGCGGACCCCGCCAGGAGCAAGCCGACATAAAGGGCCGTCAGGGTTGTATCCCATCCCAGGGCCAGGGAATCGGCATGCACGATGCGCTGAAACGTCGCTGCTTTTTCAGGCAATTGTTTGAGGTAGTACTGGCCCACAGCCGTGGAAATGTAAAGAAACCACATCATTTTGCCCAAACCGAGCAGCCCCACTTCAAAGACCAATGCGATGATGAAGGCAAGGCCGCAACGGATGAATCTGTCAGCCGCGCGTTGCACCCAACCGGTCAATTCCCGGGTCCCCATGGGGTTCTGAATCTTTCTTGACAGCGCAATCATGGGCCGGGTGTACCGGCCCGCCGTATTGAGGATTTGAGCGTATTTTGCGAGCCGGGAAACGGGCTTGTGGGCGGATGGTGTTTCAATGCGGGCAGATTCCCCACGGGGCCTGGCCTTGGAGATGATAATGCCGCAAGCCCGGCATTCCGGTTCCGGAAGCTGCTGATGGCCGCAGTTGGGGCACGTTATCAACAGCGGCGCCGTTTTGCGACCGGATTGCGGCAGGCGGTTGGTGGCTTTCCGATTCGGTCCGGGCGCTGGTGGTGATTCGGATGTCACTTTTTGAACAGCGCAACGGGCGCCGGTCGTTTGTAACAGGTGTTTGAGGCGTTTGGCGGTGGCCAGATCCGTGCTTCGTTTTACGATCACACGGCCTGTTATGTCTATTTTGTCAAACCGCTCTGAAGCCGCCGGATCGATCCGTGAGAGGCAGGCGACCACTTCCCCGTGAATTTGCAGATTTTGCGGATCGTAACGCAGTATGACAGCATAGCGGTCCCTATCCATGCTCACCCCATTTTAAACTGTTTATCCGCCTGTCAATTTTTGTTTTTCTGCAAAATACGTTACGGGCCAAACATCAAAAAAACCGACCATACCAATTCATATGTACAGGCACGCTGTGCCGGTACATCCGTTAATCCATAAACCACTTGTGTTTGGCGGGAAAATCCCGATTCTATAGTAAAAGTGCCTGCGCCAGTCAATCTAAAAATGTGTAACCGACAGGGGGATCGCATATGGCGAAAGTATCGGCGGCAGCGGTTTAAGGCAATTCCATTCGGATTTTTCGCACGTCTAAAACTGGCTCTCTTCAGTGGACCCCGTCAGGGCTTGAACCGAAGATTCGCCCTGGGTAACGGCGTTCATCACG
>JBFFHG010000341.1:0-4936 GCA_041557055.1 Desulfosarcinaceae bacterium | reverse complement strand
TGGTGGTAGATGATGATCCGGATGTCAGGTTGTTCAGCGTGACGGTTTTGGAAGAAAACGGTTATGCGCCTTTGGAAGCCACAAATGGTGAGGAGGGGATGCAGATTATCGCCAAGGAACATCCTGATCTGATCATTTTGGATGTATTAATGCCCAGGGAAAGCGGTATTCGAATGTATCGCCAACTTCAGACGGACGCCAATTTGAAGAAAATTCCGATTATCCTTTTATCGGGCATAACGCGTAAATCCTTTTTGCGTTCTCAAAAAGCGCTGACCGAGTTCGGCGGCGAGCCTGTGCCGGAACCCAGGATTTACCTGGAAAAACCGGTGGAGCCCGAAGAGTTGGCGGCTGCCATTCAGGAGGCATTGAAATAGCCCGTGGCAACACAGGAGAACAACACCCAATGAATATCAAGAAGCTGCTATTTGTAACCAAATTTAACGACATGAGCTTCAATGCACTGCAAAGCATGCTGTGCTTGCGAAAGGCCTCTTTGCATCATGTGGTGTTTACTCACGTCATTGAAAGAGAAAAAGTGGCCATGCACCGGGGGTTGGGGTATCAAAAGTCCGAAGAGATCAAGTTGCGGGAAACGGCCAACATCCGTTTTATCGACTGGGCTGAAAATTTGTTTGAGCAGGGTATGGAAGTCGGCGTCTATATCGTGGTCGGCAATCTGGTCTCCCAGGTTATCGAAGCAGCGCGCAAAGAGGTTCCCGATCTGATTGTCATCGGCCGTTCCCGTAAGGGGTTGATCGATCAGCTCTACACCGGGTCGGATATTACGGAGATTATTCGCCAGGCCGGAGTTCCGGTGCTGGTCTACAAGCCGCCCAAAGACAGAATCGATCTTGTGGACAAGCCTTTTGAACGTCCCTTGCTGGCCACTGACTGGTCTCCGGCCAGTCTGCGCGCCCTGGATTATCTGCTTCCGTTGAAAAAGGTGATAAAAAGAGTGAATGTCGTTCATGTGGCCAACGAAAAAGATCTCAAGGGGACGGCCATGGAGATCCAAAGGGTTCGCAAACAGAGCCGTGCCAAATTGGATGACATGGTTGACAAGTTAAGCGCCAACGGAATCGACGCGCGCGCGCATGTATATATTGGAGATCCGGAGCAAGAGATCGAAAGGGCCGCCACAGACTGCCAGGCCAGCATAATCGTTCTGGGGTCCTCGGGAAAATCCGCCTGGACCGAGCGCTGGCTGGGCAGTACGCCCCAAATGATTGCGGAGAAGTCGGACTTTCCGACCTTTGTTGTTCCACTTCTGAAACCGACTGCGTAAAAGAGCGCCGTATTTCAAACCTTCAAGCATTTCAACCAACAAGGAGGCGGGCATGGCCGTCATAACGATATCACGACAGTTTGGGGCCGGTGGAAAAACCATCGGTAAAAAAGTGGCTGAAAAATTAGGATACACCTTTGTTGATGAAGATATCATTCAAATGATCGCCGAAAAGGCGAAGGTCTCTCCCGGATGGGTGGAATCGGTGGAAAAAGAGGCCGGTGGCCGGTTGTCGCGCATTGTCACCAAAATGGTTTCCAAGTCATTAGTGGACAGGGTGTTAAAGGACGAATACGGGTACATCGACGAGCAGATCTATATCGACTACCTGGTGGTGATTATCGCCCAGATGGCTGAAGAGGGCAACGTGGTTTTCATAGATCGCGGCAGCCAATACATTCTCAACGATTTGCCGGATGCCTTCCACATACTTTTAATCAACACGTTTGTCAATCGGGTCAAGTTTATGATGGACCGTTACGATATGACACAACAGCGCGCCACGCAGATCGTCAAGAGCGAAGAGAAACGGCGCACCAATCTGTACCGTAAAATAGGCAAACAGGATTTCGATCAACCCGAACTCTACCACTTGGTCATAAACATGGCCAAGGTTGATTTGGATGATGCCGCCCAAATGATTCTACGCATGGTGATGCGCCACAACTGAGCCGCCCCCGCCTGGCATCATGCGATTCGAGGGGCAATTGGCCGGGGAACCTATGCAGGCTCCCGGCACCCTTGCCGGCTATCCATTGCGGTTTTGCGGACCATATCAAATCACGAATTTGAAATGGTCCGGTCGGCCATTCCCGTCCCGCGGATGTTTACCACCATTGACATTGGATGCTTGATTGCGCTAAGTTGCTTTTCCGTCACGAATTGCAAAAAGACGGCCATGCAGAACGCTGGCAGCGACCACCACCTAATTTTCTAGCCGCGTCTTTTTCCCGTTACCATGACTGGTTGCAAAATCAGTTTTGATATTAATAACACTCAATCTAAACTTCAAGGAGAAGGGATATGAACAAAGAGCGCTTTCTTTTTACCTCGGAGTCGGTCACCGAAGGACATCCGGATAAAGTGGCCGATGCTATTTCAGATTCGGTTCTGGATGCTATTATGGCTCAGGATAAAGGGTGTCGGGTGGCCTGTGAAACATTGGTCACCACCGGTCTGGCCTTTATTGCCGGTGAAATCACCACCAGTTGCTATGTGGATATGCCGGAAATTGTGCGCAATACAATCCAGGATATCGGTTACAGCTCCTCCCAGATGGGATTTGACTGGCGCACCTGTTCGGTCATCACCAGCATCGACCACCAGTCGCCGGATATTGCCCAGGGGGTCAACATCGGTCAGGGGCTGTACAAGGATCAAGGGGCGGGCGATCAAGGCCTGATGTTTGGGTACGCCACCGATGAAACCCCTGAATTGATGCCCATGCCCATTATGTATGCCCATAAACTCACCCAGCGGCTTGCCAAGGTCCGCAAGAACGGTGCCCTTGATTTCCTCAGGCCGGACGGAAAATCCCAGGTGACTGTCGAGTATGAAAACGGCACCCCTCTGCGCGTCGACGCCGTGGTGGTTTCAACCCAGCACAAACCGGACATTACCCACGACGAGCTGCGCGAGGCGATTATCGAGGAGGTCGTCAAGAAGGTTGTTTCAGTGGATATGATCGACGGCGATACGCGCTATTTCATCAATCCCACCGGCCGGTTCGTGGTGGGCGGCCCCATGGGGGACTGCGGTCTCACCGGACGCAAAATCATCGTGGACACTTACGGTGGCCAGGGAAGCCACGGCGGCGGCTGCTTTTCGGGCAAAGATCCTTCCAAGGTCGATCGAAGCGCTTCGTATATGGGACGCTATGTGGCCAAGAATCTTGTGGCCGCCGGCCTTGCCAATAAGTGTGAAGTCCAGATCGCCTATGCCATCGGCGTGGCGGAACCGGTTTCCATCATGGTGGATTTCATGGGGACCGGCAAAATACCGGCAAGCCGCGCCCGTCAAATTGTCAGCGAAGTCTTTGACCTGCGTCCGGCGGCCATTATCGAACAGTTGGATCTGTTGCGGCCCATTTACCGCAAAACCGCCGCCTATGGTCATTTCGGACGCAACGATCCTGATTTCAGTTGGGAAAAGACCGACAAGGCCCACGCCATTCGAGAAAAAGCCGGGCTTTAAACACGATGCGGTGGGAAAAAGTCCTTTAATGGGTTATTGTTTGGCAATGGATTCATGCGAGCAGATCGCCCTTTAGCCGCCTTGCGGTCATCGGACGGATGACGCGCAGGCAAGAGCTCAAACTTCCGGCATCGCCGGATCAGGAGGTTTACATGTCAGTAGCACCAAAGGTTGGTTCGTCCAAAGCTTTTCTCGAAGTCGATTCAAAGCTGCCATACAGAGTGGCGGATTTGGGGTTGGCTTCTCTGGGGCTCAAGGAGATGGCCCTTTCGGAAAGAGAGATGCCCGGGCTTATGGCCGTTCGGGAAAAATACGGCCCCCAACAGTCTCTAAAAGGCCTGAAGGTCATGGGCAGTCTGCACATGACCATTCAGACCGCCATGCTTATAGATACCCTGAAAATCATGGGGGCGGATGTGCGTTGGGCTTCGTGCAATATTTTCAGCACCCAGGACCATGCCGCCGCCGCAGTGGCTGAAAAGGGATCGGCCGCCGTGTTTGCCTGGAAAGGGGAGACCCTGGACGAGTATTGGTGGTGTACCGAACAAGCACTTATTTGGCCTGACGGCACAGGCCCGGACCTGATCGTCGACGATGGGGGCGATGCCACCATGCTTATCCATCAAGGGGTGGCGGTGGAAAAAGATCCCTCTTTGCTGGACAAGGCTTACGACAGCGAAGATATGCGCTGCCTTATCGCACGCCTGAAAGTCAGTTGCGCCCGCGATCCCCAATTCTGGACGCGTATCGCCGCCAAGGTGCGCGGTGTGTCGGAAGAGACCACCACCGGCGTGCACCGGCTCTATCAGCTTCAGAAAAGCGGTGACCTGCTTTTTCCGGCCTTTAACGTCAACGACTCGGTTACCAAATCGAAATTCGACAACCTCTATGGTTGCCGCGAGTCGCTGGCCGACGGCATCAAGCGGGCCACCGACATCATGATCGCAGGCAAGGTCGTGGTTGTTTGCGGTTACGGGGATGTGGGCAAGGGCTGCGCCCACTCCATGCGCGGGTACGGCGCCCGGGTGTTGATCACCGAGATCGACCCCATTTGCGCCCTGCAAGCCGCCATGGAGGGTTTCGAGGTGGTGGCCATGGATGATGCCGCATCTGTGGGAGATATTTTCGTTACCGCCACCGGATGCTGGCATGTGATTGAAGGCCGGCACATGGAGTCTATGAAGAATGAAGCTATAATATGTAATATCGGACACTTTGACAGTGAAATCGAAATGAGCTACCTGGAAGAAAACCCGGATTGCCGCCGGGAGAATATCAAACCCCAGGTGGATAAATGGACCCTGAAGTCCGGGCGCGCCATTGTTGTCTTGGCCGAAGGTCGCCTGGTCAACCTGGGCTGTGCCACCGGCCATCCTTCCTTTGTGATGTCCAATTCCTTCACCAACCAGGTGTTGGCACAGATCGAGCTTTGGCAACATTCCGAGCGCTATGATC
>JBFFHG010000340.1:0-4954 GCA_041557055.1 Desulfosarcinaceae bacterium | reverse complement strand
CGGCCTTGGGGGTCAGCACATAGACCGACCCGAGCACGGGCAGGTCCACGCCCATGTGATGCATGATACGAATGAGCTCCCCAAACTTTTCGGCATTATATCCCAATTGGGTAATAATGAATTTAGCCCCGGCGGCCGTCTTTCGGCACATTTTGGCATACTGGGCAAAAGTTTCCGCTTCAGTTGACTTGAAAGGAGATACCGCGCATCCGGTAAAAAATGGATCTGGATCACCATTGGCCTGAAGACGATCATTCAGCATGCCCAAAAGGATCTGAAGTTGGACGGAATCCAGATCAAAAACGGGCGCCCCCTGCCCCCCAAACCCACGGCCGGAATAATCGCCGGTCAATGCCAGAATATTTTTCATCCCCATCATGGCCAACTGAAGGGCGCGACTTTCCATTCCCACCCGATTCATATCCCGGCAGGTGAAATGAACAATGACATCCATTCCCAGTTTGAAAATTTCATACCCCAAGACATCCGGGCTGAGGGCCGGGTTGCCACCGGGATTGTCGGTCATGGAGACCGCCGATATGCGTCCGTCGGCGTACGCATCCCGGGCGATTCCCATAACAGCGTCCACCGAACGGCCAATGGCTTCCCGGCCGGGCACCAGTTCAAGGGTTACCACAAATTTATTCGGAGTCAGCAGATCATTTTGAAAAACGCGAAGCATACAAACCTCTTGAGTGAATCAACAGGTTCTCCTCATTTTAACTGAAAGTCGAATGTCATATATTACATAAACCAGCGGAAATCCCTTGACAAGTTTAACGCCTGAACTTAATGAAAAAAATCTAAGAGACAAATTATTACTCGATAAGGGAGCATTGAATGCTAAAATTAGGTGTTGTTGGCTGGCGCGGAATGGTCGGCTCTGTTTTAATGGATAGAATGGCGGCCGAAAAAGATTTCGACGGCCTGGATTCCCTGTTTTTCTCAACATCCCAGGCGGGTCAGGCAGGACCGCAAATCGGCCGGGAGATCCCCCTGGTGGAAGACGCCGGAAAAATAGAGCGTTTGTCGGCCATGGATATCATCATCTCCTGTCAGGGGGGGGGGTATACTGAACAGATCCACCCCAGACTGCGCAAAAACGGTTGGAGGGGTTTTTGGATCGATGCCGCCTCCACGTTAAGGATGGCCGACAACAGTGTCATCATACTTGATCCGGTCAACCGCCAGGTCATTGATCAAGCCCTGCATGACGGAATTAAAGATTTCATCGGAGGCAACTGCACCGTCTCACTGATGCTGATGGGGTTGGGAGGGCTGTTTGAAAAAAAACTGATAGAGTGGATGACCGCCATGACCTATCAGGCGGCTTCGGGGGCCGGCGCCCAAAACATGCGTGAATTGATCAGGCAGATGCAAACCATCGGCATGCAGACCGCGGATCTTCTGGCTCAACCATCCACAATGATCCTGGAACTGGATAAAAAGGTTGACGACACCATAAGATCATCTGTTTTCCCAACGGATCATTTCGGCGCTCCATTGGCAGGCAGTTTGATTCCCTGGATCGATCGCGCCATGGATAACGGGCAAACCAGGGAAGAGTGGAAAGGGTATGCCGAAACCAATAAAATCCTGGGATGCAGTGCAAATCCCATTGCCATTGACGGTCAATGTGTTCGTATCGGCGCCATGCGCTGTCACAGCCAGGCCTTTACCATTAAATTGGCTCAAGATATCCCCTTGAATGACATTGAAGCCCTGATCGGAGCACACAATCAATGGGTCAAAGTCATTCCCAATGAAAAAGAGGCTACCTTAAAAAAACTGACTCCCGCGAAAATTTCCGGTACGCTGTCAATTCCCGTTGGCCGCATTCGTAAGTTAAAAATGGGGGCGCAATACCTCACCGCATTTTCAGTGGGCGATCAACTCTTATGGGGGGCTGCCGAACCCCTTCGCAGGATGCTGCGCATTCTCGTTGAGCATCTCTCATGAACACATGTTGTCAGCTTCAGTTTTGACAGTTAAGACGGATTATGATTAGTAATGGGTTTTATTTAAGTTAGGAAAAGTATATATTTTCTGAGATTAAAAGTCACAAAACAAAGAGCGGAGCAGGTTTTATTTATGCCGTATGCACATATCATTGGAACCGGATCATCATTGCCCAAACGCGTACTGACCAATGAAGATTTAGAAAAAATCGTCGATACCTCTGACGAGTGGATCACCCGTCGGACGGGAATAAAAGAGAGACGTATCGCCAGCAGGGGGAACGACGAAACCACCGCCGACTTAGGGGCGCAGGCGGCCAGGGCGGCAATGGAAATGGCCGATGTCCCGCCAGATCAAATTGATGTCATTGTAACAGCCACCGTAACAGCCGATCACCTTTTCCCGTCGGCCGCCTGCATGATTCAAAAAGAGTTGCAGGCCAACAACGCCGCTGCCTATGACCTATCGGCAGGATGTTCGGGCTTTATCTACGCGTTGGAAACGGCCAATAGCAGCATCCGGATGGGAATAGCAAAAACCGTGCTGGTCTTGGGGGCCGAGCGCCTCTCTTCAGTGGTTAACTGGAAAGACCGCGGCACTTGTGTGCTATTGGGAGATGGCGCCGGCGCGGTAATTTTGCAAAACAGAGATGAAAAGGGCGGTATCCTCTCCACCCATACCAAATCAGATGGTCGTTTCTGGGATTTATTGCACTCCATAGATGGCAACGACTATCTGCCGGAAACCCTCAAGGAGACGCCAACCAGGCCCTACATTCTCAAAATGGAAGGAAATCGGTTGTTTAAGCAGGCTGTCAGCTCCATGGCCGCCATTGCCGAAAAGGCTCTTGAACAAAATGGCCTGACCCGCGATGATATACAGTTGGTTGTCCCCCATCAAGCCAATCTCAGGATTATCCAGGCCGTGGCAGAGAGACTGAAAATGCCCATGGAAAAATTTTACACCAACCTGCAAAAATACGGAAACACATCCTCGGCCTCTAGCCCCATTGCACTTGACGAAGCCCATCACAGCGGGTTGCTGACCCCCGGCGATCATATCCTGATGGTGAGTTTTGGCGCCGGATTGACTTGGGGTGCTTCCATTCTGCGCTGGACAAAATAGAGAGCGCGCGACCTTGGAAGCGGCCCTTTTGGCCGCACACACACATCTGCACACTCGGGGATGCGCAAAAAACGACGGGGGTTGTCTGGCGCATCTCCTCTTCCGGCGGCCCTGGCCCGATCCTCAACCCCGAAATCCGGGCGCCGAAAAACACCAAGCTCTTTTTTCCGGCCCGGAGTCCGGCTCCGCTGAAGATGTGAATATTCCCCCGACAAAAAAACGGTTTCACTGACACAAACTGTCACTTCAGTGCGAACTGACACGCCGGCAGCATCTCAACATTTTGTTTTTTTAATATATACGCACACTCCAAAAATGGCATACAATTTGCTTTTATTTACCATAATACCGCGACTGACCGGACTGAATTGTGCATGGAAGCGGTTTCAATTATTAGAATCATGGGATTGACGATGTTGATCTCGTTGGGCGGTGACAGTGATTGAATTCAAAGGGGAATATTATCATCCATACAAAACAAAACCGTCCCAATCGGTACTGGTTCAGTTTGACGGCACGCTGCTGCATATTTGGCATATGTCCAACCCCTTTCATCGTATTCTGTCAAGCGACGTTTTTCAAATCAAAAAGGGAACGCGCAGTATCAAGCTTCTCAACGGCGGCAAAATTGAAACCGACGACATGAATGCGGTTGTTTTGCTGCACGCCAAGTGTAAGCAGCTCCCCACCCGGAAAAAGCAATGGAACTTTGCGCAGCGCCATATTATCATATGGATCGTTGGTATATTGGCGGTTCTTGTTTCAACCCTTGCCGCAAATTGGCTTTCCAACATTTAGGCCTTCACAAAAACAGCTTGGTGTTTCATAGGGCCGAATGTTGCAGCCACCGTTGGGATATTGCCTAAACTTTCATATTACTTGACATACCATCGGGTTGCATTAAAATTAGCTGAAATTTTGAACCCAAAAGGATTTTGCCGTGCCTATTTTCGAGTACAAATGTATTGAATGCGACTGTAAATTTGAATTTCTGAAATTGTCTGACCAGGACGTTGAGCCCCGATGCCCGTCATGTTGTTCAGGTAAAATTCAAAGGCTGATATCAGCCGGCGCTGTACGCCCCGAAGGCATTCCCACCGGCAAGGGCGGCTTCAAGGGTCCGGCGTGCGGCCGTTCCAAAGGCGGCTGAGGGATATAACCCCTTCAGGTTGATAGGGCATGCCATTTTAAGGGGCACGGGAAAAAATCTATTTCCGCGGCCCTTAAAATCAAGGCGGGGTCAGGCTGTTTTGAATGTTGAGATGTATCTCCTCCAGGCTGTTTGTTTCACCCATATGGTCTGCAACCCATTCCGGTGAGACATGGTACTGGTCGGCCAACGCCTTAATGGCTTGTTTAAGGGTGTTGTGGCCAGTTGCCCGACTGCTCAAATATTTTTCCGATCGACGCGGATCATAGAATTGAATTGCCTTGATCATCGTGCCTGTTTTTTGCGACACAACACCATTGTTTATTTTTTCTGATGGTTCCGTGCTCTGGCGGTGCACTGCTGTCGCTGAAGGCTCCGGCCGGGTCCCTTTGTCCGGATGCAAAGCCTCTTTCTGATCGCTTACTGGGGATATGGCCAATTCATTGTCTCTCTGCCGGATCAGATTTCGATGGATATTTCCCAAATCGTTTTCCGCCCCCATATGGACCTCTATCCATTTCAATGGGTGACCATACTGTTCGGACAAAGCGCTCAAGACGCCGTTTAAACTCTTGTGCCTTGACTGCCGGGTAGCCCAATAACGCATCGGCCGTCTGGGGTCGTAGAATAAAATACCGCTGTTTTCCGTAACAATCCTCTCATCCGGCGGTTTCAGCAGTGCTGCTGGTTGCGAAACCGCCCCGGCCGGCATGACGTTCG
>JBFFHG010000339.1:0-4955 GCA_041557055.1 Desulfosarcinaceae bacterium | reverse complement strand
CGGTGCGGCCGACATGGTCGCCGGGATGCCCGGTGCGGGCTATCTTGTCGGTCCGGGGGATGTGCTGGATATTTCTGTTTGGAAGAATGTGGATTTGACCAAAATGGTGACGGTGCTCCCTGACGGTAAGATCAATTTTCCCCTCATCGGCGAAGTGCGGGCCGCTGGAAGGACTGTATCCCAGTTGAAAAAAGAGATTGCTTCGCGTCTCATTTCGTATGTTCCCGATCCGAGCCTGTCGGTGAGTCTTCACCAAGTGAACAGTTTGATGATATACGTGATTGGCAAGGTGAACAAGCCCGACCGGTTTGTGCTCAATGCCAACGTCAATGTTCTCCAGGCTCTGGCCATGGCCGGCGGGCTCAACAGTTTTGCCAAACGCGACCGGATCAAGGTGTTTCGCAATCAAGGCGGCAAGGCCGTAATCTTTGAATTTGACTATGATGCGGTATCCACTGGGAAAAATCTGCAACAGAACATCGTGCTGGTGCGCGGCGATATCATTGTCGTGCCATAATGGCATTGTCAGCCCTAATGATAGGGGCAACTTCATATGGAAGGCAGCGCTCATGATTGAATACAAGCAGGATCATTATAGAAATGCCTTTGTTTGGCTTGGGCTTGTTCTGATTTTTTTCGGCGGGTTGCCGGCAAAGACCTTGGCCGGGGAGTTGATGTTGAACCTGTCGGTGGAAGAAGAGCTCAACGACAATATTTTTTTTACGGTGGATGATGATGATCCGATTGAAGACTACATCACCACCCTTGCCGGAGGATTGCGCTATAGCCATAGTGGCGAGCGGGCCGATGCCCAGGCGCTGGCCCGGGTCGAGCAACTCTATTATGCCGATACAGACGAATTGGATGCCACGGACCAGTTTTATTCGGGCAATGCGAGTTATCAACTAACATCACTTCTGAAAGCCGGCGTTCAGGGCGGCTACAGTCGGGACTCACGGCCGGATCGCGATGTGGACGCAACCGGATTGGTGATGGGCACGGCCATTCGTGAGGTTCAGCGATACGGTGCTTCGCTTGATTGCACTCTGTCTGAGATTACCTCGGCCGGATTTTCTTACAACTACCAAAAAGAGAATTTCGACGACCCTGAATTTGACGATTATGATCTTCACCAGGCAGGCGTATTGTTCAACCGCCGGCTGGATAAATATTTTCCCAATACCACCGGCCGAATGAATTTCAGTTATGCCCGTTATGAATACACCACGGTGACCATCGATTATTACTCCGGCACCCTGGGGGCGCTGTGGCAATGGACCGAGACTTTTCATCTGCAGGTCGATCTGGGGGCGCGTTATACGGAATCCACTTTTGGATATCCATGGTTCGATATCAACGATAGTGGTTGGGGCGGGGTTGGGGCCATAAAGTTCGGCCATCAGGGCGAGTATTCGACCACCAACTTGTCGCTGGCCCACGATGTGGGCGCTGCCAACGGCCGGGACGGATCGGTGGAACGGACCTCTGCGGTGGCGGATGTCAGCTATCGGTTTGCCGAGAAAGGGCGGGTCGGGATGATGGCTGCCTGCTATCTTAACAAAGCCGATGCTGGTGATCTGTCCACCGATGACATCGACGAACAGACTCTGCGACTGCGACCCTTTGTGCGCTGGGGGCTCACCGACATCCTTGCGCTGGAGGCTTCCTATGTCTATTCGCAAATCGAGGACCAGGTAGACGATGAAACCAGGGATCAAAATGTCTACCTGCTCAAGCTGATAGTGAATTATCCACTGTTTGAATGATTGTCTCAAAGGGTCCAACGATTGATGGTCCGCGATATACTCTAATGGATTTTTGCCGCGATCATCATCGGCTATGAATATGGCGTCACTGCCGGGTGCCGTTTCTGCGGCACCATTTTAAAAACGATTTTAAGCGAAAGCCGAAAGTTGCGCGGTTAAATGATCGCAGAGTTTCGGAGGTGATTAATGGACGACAGTTTGATGAGTCTGGATGAATATGTGGCCATTGTAAAGAGGCGCAAATGGAGTTTGTTTCTGCCCATGCTGGTGGTGATGGTGAGCGCTGCTGCGGTAGCCTTTCTTTTACCTTCGGTTTACAAGTCCACGGCCACCATTTTAATTGAAGAGCAGGAGATTCCGGCCGATTTTGTCAAAGCCACGGTCACCAGTTATGCCCAGCAGCGGATTCAGACCATTAACCAGTGGATCATGAGTTCCACTCGGTTGGTAGAGGTTATCAACCGTTTTGAGCTGTACCGTGATATGCGTGATACGCGCACTACCGAAGAACTTGTGGCCCAAATGCGCAATGACACCCATTTGGAAATGATCAATGCAGAAGTGGTCGATCCGCGCAACGGAAGGCCTTCTGAGGCGGCCATTGCCTTTACTCTCTCTTTTGAGGGCAAGGGCGCGCCGCAAAAGATCCAGCAGGTGGCCAATGAGTTGACTTCGTTGTTTCTGGAGAAGAATTTGCGGGTCCGGGCGCAGCAGACCAAGGAAACATCACAGTTTCTGGAAAGCGAAATGAATAAAGTCAAAGAGACCCTGGATCTTTTGGATGGCCGGATTGCGGCTTTTAAAGAGAAGAATATCAATACCCTGCCCGAACTTCTGCAGGTCAACACCCAGATGTTGAGCACCATTGAGCGTAACATTGAAACCCTCCAGTCTCAGTTGCGCAGCGAGAAAGAGCGCGAAGGCTATCTGCAGGCCCAACTTGCCAATATGTCTCCGCGTCTGGAGGATCAACAAGAAGACAAGCAGCATTTAGACATGCTTAAAATCAAGTTGGTTGAACTCAAGAGCCGTTTTACCGATTCCTATCCTGACGTGATCAAAACCCGCGCCGAGATTGCCGATCTGGAGCGCCAAATGGCTGCGAACAAGGCCGACCCGCAAACGGCCCGGCAAGTACCGGACAATCCGGCCTATGTTACCCTGACGGCTCAGCTTTCCAGCAGCCGGTCCGAAATCAACTCGATTCAGGAGCAAATCCACAAACTGGAAGTAAAAGGAGAAAAATACCAGCGGCAGATAGCGAGGACCCCCAAGGTAGAGGAGGCTTACCGCACGTTGGTTGCCGAGCGCAACAATACCCAGGCCAAATACGATGACCTGATGCGCAAGGTAATGGAGGCGCGGGTCTCCCAAGGGCTGGAAAAAGAACAAAAAGGTGAACGATTTACGCTTATTGATCCGGCAAGATTGCCGGAAAAGCCGTTTAAGCCTAACCGGCTGGCCATTATATTGATCGGTGTGGTGGTGGGCATCGGCACCGGCGTGGGCACAGCCGCGTTGCGCGAGTTTAGTGACACTTCAGTGCACAGTGCCGGGCGGTTGAGTCAGCTCACCAATTTTCCGGTGCTGGCGGTGGTGCCTGTCATTGCCACGGATGGCGACCTGGCCCGGCGGCGAATGAAAAAGATGGCCGTAACCGTTGCGGCTGTTGTGCTGCTTGTGGGCGGTTTAGCCGTGTTTCACTTTCAAATCATGGATTTGGGGGTGTTGTGGTTGAAAGTCAAAGGGTAGAAAAATTCGTAAATTGGAGAGTGTTGGCTTATGAAAATACAAAAGGCGCTTGAAAAGGTAAGAGAGCAGAGGGCTCGGATTGCAGCCGATGGCAAAGGTGCGGCGGGGAGGGGACCCCTTGTGGATCGCCGGGAATGGGTGGCGCCGGTTTACAGCCAGTCGAGGTGCCTGGTTCCCGATGACGGCGCCGCTTTGAAAAATCGATGTGTCTGTCTTTTGTCAAATGCACCGGCCCTGGATTACTACAAGGTGCTGCGCACCCAGTTGGTGCAGCGTATGCAGGCAAAGGGGTGGAATACGATTATGATCACCAGCATTCGGCCCGGGGAGGGAAAGACCCTGACCTCCATCAATCTGGCGCTGACCTTTGCAAAGGGATACGATCAGACCGCTTTACTGGTGGATTGTGACCTGCGCCAACAAAGCGTGTACCGTCGCCTGGGGCTGGCCAGCGATAAGGGAATTGCGGATTATCTTCTGGGCGGGCAGCCTTTAAGCGATTTGATCATCTGGCCCAAAATTGAGAAGTTCACCCTGATTTCCGGGGGGCCGACCATTGCGCAAAGCGCTGAATTGCTGGGATCGCCGCGCATGAAAGAACTGATGGCGGAAATGAAGCACCGCTATGCGGATCGCTATGTGATTGTGGATTCACCACCCATTTTGAGTGGTGCAGACACCTTGACATTGACACCGCTGGTTGACGGCATTGTCATCGTGGTGGAGTCGGGCAATACCGCCATCAAAGAGATCCAGGAGGCTTTGGCGCTGATTCCGCAGGATAAGTTTTTGGGGTTTGTGCTGAACAAACACACTTCCCCGCGGGATGGATATTATCAGTATTACGAGAGAAGAAGCGACAAGATGTGAAGGGGGGGCAATGGTTTATGGTTTTTGGGGCGGGACGGTTGTTCCCGCCTTTTTTTTTGGCTGTGCCTGGAAAAGATGAGATGGTGCCGATTTCGTATAAGCAGCAATTGAGTTTAACAGGCCTTTGTGTTTTTCTTTCAGGCGGATGTATTCTTTGAGCAGTTTTTCGTTGCGGCTGCGCGCCTGCAGAAGCTCCAATTTGAGGACTTTTTGAAGATCTTTGGTGTAGGTGTTAAGCAGGTGATCGATCGATTCCATTCTGCTTTCTAATTTTTGAACTCTTTGCAGGGTTTCATTATCCGGGGCGTCCAGGGATGGCGGCTGCATTGGTGCGAGAGCGTCATGTGTTGTCTCGGATAAATTTGAATTTGCCGCCGGACAACTGAATCCGACGCTGTAACCGCCGATCTCATCAATGGCTTGTTCAACCGTTGAGACGTCGATGGACGCCAGTTCATCGGCAAAGCCGTACACGAGAGCGTTGTCGCAGAGCAAATTGATGGTTCGCGGAATGCCGCTGGTGGTGTCGTAAACCAGATTGATGGCCGCTTGAGTGAACAGCTCGGG
>JBFFHG010000338.1:0-4961 GCA_041557055.1 Desulfosarcinaceae bacterium | reverse complement strand
TTCGCCAAGATGGCGCCGGCGATCTTCCGATGCGGTCACCAACGCCAGAATATCGAGTACCGACGCGCCGTGGGCCTCCGGCAGAGCGGTCGTGTAGATCTGGGGGGAAGAAAAGTTCATCAGGTAGTCTTTCATCTCGGCGCTGAGCAGCGCAAAGGCGCCGAAGAACCCCAAGGCCTTGCCAAACGTTCCCACGGCCACGTCAGCCAGTCCGGCGGCCAGTCCGCGCCCATGGGGACCCAACACCCCGAAGGCGTGGGCTTCGTCCACCACGCTGAAAAATCCGTATTTTTTTTTAAGCGCTTTCAATGCCTGGCTATCGAGACAATCGCCATCCATACTGAAAAGGGACTCGGTCACCAGGCCCACCGGAGCGAAATGCCCGGCCACGCGCTTTTCCAGATGGGACATATCGCCATGGTTATAGCCCAGGCAGGATGCGCCGCTCAAAGCCAACCCCTTAACGCTGCTGGCATGAATGTGCTTGTCGAACAATACCGTATCGCCGGTCTCGAACAAGGTGGCCAGAACCCCCATATTCGTCTGGTAGCCGCTGGGAAAAAAAAGCGCGGCTTCATATCCGAAAAAATCGGCCAAAATGTTTTCCGCCTCAAGAAGGGTTTTTAAATTCCCTGAAACCAACCGCGAAGAGGAAGAAGAGCTGCCGTAGCGGGCAAAGTTGTCGGCCACCTTGCGGCGCAACACATCCGACGTCCCAAGGCCCAGATAATCGTTGGAGGCGAAATTGATCAGGCGCCGGCCGTTGCTGAACAGGTATTTACCCTCCCGCCTGTCAATGGGCGGCGGATTGCGGTAAAGTCCGCTCTGCTGCTGAAGCTTGAGTTTGAGGCGGTATCGCTGGTGAAACATATCCCCTACCCCGTTTTTAAAGTGGTTTGCTTTCCGATTGCAGCTTTTCAAGGATCTCCTGGTAATGCGCCTTCAGGAGATCTTCCCGAAAGGCGCCGTCATATGGCGTGGTGCCGATGAGCAAATCAGCGTCCAGGGCCATGCCGTCCCGGCCCTGAGCCCTTACATCGTATGCAAAGGCATTGCTGCTGCGGCTTCGCAAATTGGCCGACAACCTGAAACGCCCTGACAAACCATCCTGACCCGGCCACCGACTGTGAACAACCTTCAGAAGAAAAGCATGGCGGCCAAATTTTAAGCCATGGCGCACATGCAGCGCCGCAAGCTGGGCCATCGCTTCCAGTGCGGTATACATCGGCAGGTCATCCAGATCAGCCGCCGCCCGAATGCCCGTATCGGAAAGTTCAATGATGCGCTCCAGCAGTTTAAAGTGTTTCAACCGGCTGTTGATTTTCACGACTGCCATGGCCTGATCACCAGAGCGGCATTCTGACCGCCAAAACCGAAGTTCTCCATCAGAATATTTCCCGACACAACCTCCCTGCCCCGTTGCAGATAGCATAACCGGGACTGACAGGGGGTTTGAAGATTGCGTATATACGGCCAAACCCCGGTCTGCAAAGCGCTCAGGCACAAGGCCAGTTCCACGGCACCGCAGGCCGCGGCCAGATGCCCGATCCACGATTTGAGCGCCATCACCAGCGGACGGCGGGACCCAAAAACCCGTTGGAGCATCTGTGCCTCCACCTCGTCGTTCAACGGCGTGCCTGTTCCGTGGGACGACACCATGTCGATTTGATTGGGCGTCAGGCCCGCATCGGCCAGCGCGCCGTGCACGGCCTTTTCGGCCCACAAGCCGTCGGGCCGGGGCGCGGTCATGGCGGCCCCGTCCAGGGTTGCGCCATAGCCGCATACCTGCGCCAAAACAGGCGCTCCGCGGCCAAGGGCATGATCGGCGGCCTCCAATACAAAAAAAGCGCCGCCTTCGCCGGGCACGAAACCGCTGCGATGCTGATCAAAAGGCCGTGAAACCGTCCCGGGCGAATCCATGCCCCGATATAACGCCCCGGCTTTGCTGTAGGCCAGCAGCGCCCCCGCGCTCAACCGCGAATCCCCGCCGCCGGCCAGGGCCACATCCAGATAACCGTCTTTAATTCTTCGGTAGGCTTCACCCACCGCCTGCAGGGAAGCCGCGCAGGCAGTTCCCACGGTCAGGTTCTCACCCCGGATACCCGTAAGCTGGGCAATGGCCGAGGCAGCCGTGTTGGGTAAAAAACGAAGAATCCACAACGCCGATAGCCTTGTTTCCCCGATAACCCCGGCCTGGATGTCAGGACATTCGCCGCCCATATCCAGGTTGGGACCCATCCCGCAAAAAAGACCGGCCGATGCCCATTGCTCCGCTGTCAAACCAGCCTGCCGGGCCGCATCAACCGCCGCCGCCGCCGCCAGGCAGGCCCCTCGATTCAAGTAGCGCAAATTCTTAAAACGGCCGATAAAGCGGCGCACGTCAAAGGATTGGATGGGAGCAACCGCCACCCGGGGGTTTGCTTCGGAATACCGAAAGGCCACCTGTTCGTTGCCAACGGCCTTGGCGATGGATGCCGGGCGGCTCCCCAGGCTGGAAATCACCCCCATGGCCGTGATGACTACCGGACGAGACATTTACACCACCTTCACAACGTCATGCAGGGGCAAACGCTCCGGCGCTTTGGGGGTTTCATCGGCCAGGCCGAGGGTGACGAAGCATTTGACGGCGACCTGTTCCAGGCCAAGCAGTTTCTCCACCGCCTGAATAAAAAACAAGGGGGCCGTGAGAATGCAACTGCCCACGCCGAGCGCCTGGGCCTTGAGGAGTAATCCCTGAAGGGCCAGACCGAGGGTGATGTCCGGATCGCTCCCCGGACGGCGATCAGATTTCATCAGACCGGCCGCTATGAGTTGCCGGGCAAATCCTTTGGTATCGGTGTCCAGCCCCACCGCCAGAAGCACGGGCGCCGCAAACATAACCTCGGCATACCGATGATAGGCATTGATCCAATTGCGCAGTCGCGGCGGCGCCCCGGCCGCCTCGTGCCTGGCCAGCAATTGCGCATGCCCCTCCGACAGGCTGCTGCGTAAAGCATCCAGGCAGACCGGGGACTCAATGCGCACAAAACGCACCGGCTGGCTGTTGGAAGGCGACGGCGCCTGATGGGCGCAGGCCAGCATGGCCTCGATCCACTCTTGGGGCAGCGCCTTGGGCTTGTATTTGCGAATACTGCGGCGCTGAAAGATAAGCTGTTCCACCAGGTCGGCCGCCGCTGTCATCAGGCCGCCTTGGTTTGGTTCATCTGCCATTGGACATAACGCATCACGTCCTGAACTTGAATCACCGGCCCATCCTCCAGGTCGGCAAGTATCTCTTCCAGTCGCTCGAAGGAGAGAAAGTCGTAACTCTTTTTCAGCCCCTCCAGCGGCGCCAACCCGGCCGCCTCGGCCTGCATCAGATGCAACCGCAGGTTGCGCAGAAAAACCGTATCGTCGTGCACCTCTACCTGGAACCGTTGATTGATGGCCACGGCCAGTTCCAGGAAGTCAATGGACTCCATGCCCAGATCCCGCACCAGATAACTGTGGGGGGCAATCTCCTGGGCCGCCACATCCAGCAACGCCATCAAAATATCTCTCATCTCTTCAAACAAAACCAAAATCTCCTTTAAGCCTGAACCGTGAACAAGAAACCACAAACCAGCAACTGTTTTTGTCATTTCCCCGCTGACAAGCCCCCATCCATGGTGAGCACCGTGGCATTAAACCCCACAGCGCTACCGGAGAGCAGGAAAAGGATGGCATCTACGATCTCCCTGACAGTCAAAGCCCGACCCAGGGGCACTTTGGCCAGCGGTTGACGGGCTTTATCCTCCAGATAGCGCCGGCCCCGGCCCGCATCCACATAACCGGGCCGCAAAATCGCCGTTGTAACGCCTCTCGCGGCCAATTCCATTCCCATGTTCCGGTAAAGGGCCTCCCCCGCCTGTTTGCAAGCCGCGTAAAACCCCTGCCCCGGATTGGGATGACCGGCGGCCGCGGAAGAGATGTACACCATGCGCCCCTTTTTGCGGACCAACATGGCGCGCGCCACCTGCTGAATCACTTCCGTGCGCCCCCCGATATTGGCATTGAAAAAACCGCGAACGGTATGTCCATCGGCCGAGGCCACCAACCCCTCCACGTCATCCTGGGCAAAATCCACCAGGTAATCCACCCCCTTGTTCAGTTGGTCGGAAAATTCAAGCCCCATCTGCACGCAGGCCAAATCCAAAGGAAAACTGTCATAGGACCGGCCCTGCGCTTTCAGACGCTCATCAATCCGCGCCCGGCCCTGCGGACTGCGGTAAGTCAGCGACGGCCGGATTCCCGACGCAATCATGGCTTCGGCCAACCCTAAAGCCAATTGACAACTGCCCCCCAAAAGTAAGGCCCGGGTACCTGAAAAGTTGAGTTTCATGACTGTCCTGCCCCTTGAACCAACCTGGTTATCCCCCCGGCCACCACCTTCCGGCCGTTATCATATAAGGTACACCGCACACGCCCGTCGGCTTGGAACGCCATGCAAAAGGCATAGCGGCCAGGGGAGATAAAATGCCTGAACCGGAAATTATCGATGGAACAGCCCCCCTGCCCTTCCATGACCGAACGGGCAGCAGTCACGAACGCGTCTATGATCAGAGTTCCGGGCACCACCGGATTTCCGGGAAAATGATCCTCATAGACGGGGTCTTCCGGCTCGAATTGAAAGTATCCCTCATGAACGGATTCAGATTTTTTCATTGGCCGGTCCCAGCGCCCGGATCATTTCAAGATCCATCATTATATTGCGTCCCTGAGTGGTCAGGTAATTGCCGATCATCAAGCCGTTGGCGCCAGCTGCAAAAAACCAGGATTGAAAGTCCCTGAGCGTGGCCTCGCGCCCGCCGCAGATGGTGATATCCTTTTGGGGATGGATGAAGCGGTAAAGGGCAATGATCTTAAGGGCCTCCATGGGGGGCAACAGCGGCCGGTCCTGCATGCGCGTGCCCCTGATGGGGTTGAGAAAATTGATGGGGATG
>JBFFHG010000337.1:0-4964 GCA_041557055.1 Desulfosarcinaceae bacterium | reverse complement strand
TCAAGCCCTGCCGGGCCCGGGCGCAGGCCTTTTACGTGCCGGGTTTCCTATTTTTCATGCTGCCCCTGGCCGGTTTTATCATGGACAACCTGATTTTATGACAGAGGTGTTCAAATGATTTTTCTGGGAACCTACAACCGGGCCGGGGCCGTGACCTTTGCCGGTCTGATCCTGGCGCTGGCCGCCTGCCTGCTCTCGTATCACGGAGAGCTTCCATGGGCTGTATTGTGTCTGATTTACAGCGGCCTTTGCGATCTATTCGATGGATGGGTGGCGCGCAGGTTCAACCACAGCCCCGCCGAAGGGGCCTTCGGTCTGCAAATCGACTCCCTGGCGGACATGGCGGCTTTCGGCGTGACCCCCGTGGTCATTCTGCTGCACAGCGGCTTGGACACTTGGATCGATTTCCCTTTCTTCGCCTTTTATCTTTGCGCAGCAGCCATGCGACTGGCCCATTTCAATCAAAGCCGGACCGATGGGGGAACCGCACCGCGCCACTATACCGGTCTGCCGGTGACCTATGCGGCCCTGGTCTTTCCTTTGGTGCTGCTGCTGGTCCACCGCGCACCGCCAACGGTTTTGCACTGGATCATTCGCAGCATAACTGCTATGGTGGCGCTTCTGTTTGTGTTGCGGATTCCCATTCCCAAACCCAAGGGAAAGGCCTACGCGGTCTTTGTTTTGCTGGCCCTTGGGTTGACTTTTGCATGGTTGACGGTGGATCGATGAACTTCCGGATTTCTCAAAAAACGCAAAGCATACGGCTTTACAATCGCTGTTCCGGCCGCATGGAAGTCGAGAAGGTTTACGGCCGACGCTGGATGGATCTGTTCTATGGCACCCATTGGGGAAGATGGCTCACCGGCCGCTTGCTATGCCGCCCCTTCTTGTCCAAGCTTTACGGCCGGCTCCAGCGGCACCCCCTCAGTTGCAGAAAAATTCCTGATTTCATTGAACAATACCAGATCGATCTGTCCGAAGCCGTTGTTCCCCAGGGCGGATTTGATTCCTTCAATACGTTTTTCATCCGACAACTCAAGCCTGAAGCACGCCCCGTGAACGCCGCCCCCCAATATCTGACAGCCCCGGCCGACAGCCGATTGCAGACTGCGGTGCTGGGCAGGGACAGCCGTATCACCGTCAAGGGAATGCAGTGGCGTCTTTCCCAACTGCTGGGAACAACCGCTCTGGACGACCGATTCAGAGACGGTCTTTGCCTTTGCTTCCGTCTGGCGCCCTGCGATTACCACCGCTTCGGCTATGCCGATGACGGTGTCCAAGGGCCTGTGCATACCCTGTACGGCCCGCTGCATTCGGTCAATCCCCTGGCCCTGAGGCACAAGGAAGACATCCTGGCCACCAACTACCGCCAATGGTGCCTGGTCCGCAGCGTCCACTTCGGCACCCTGATTCAGGTGGAGGTCGGCGCCATGATCGTGGGCTCCATTGTTCAGTGTCAGCCCCACGGCGGGTGTTGTCATAAGGGCGGAGAAAAGGGCTATTTCCAATTCGGCGGCTCCACCGTGCTGCTGATTCTGGAACCGGGGCGAATCCAGGTGGACGCCGATATTCTCGATTACTCCCGGCAGGGCATCGAGACCCGCGTGCGTTACGGCGAAGCCGTGGCAAAAGCAACGGTCAGCGCGTCGCAATGAACCCCGGCCCAGCCCCGTTGGCCTATTTTCTTCTTCCGGTGATTCTTGGCGGCGTCTGCAACATGCTCTACGTCAGGTTGCCATGGGTGCGGCGCTGGAACGCTCCCATGGACGGCGGCCGCCGGGCCAAAGACGGCGAACGCTTGCTTGGAGATCACAAAACCTGGCAGGGATTTGGAGGGATGATCGTCCTGACGGCCCTGTGGATGACCTTTTTTGTCTTCATCGACCACCACTTCGATTGGGCCCACCGGTTAGCCGTGGTGAATTACCGCCACTGGATCTTTCCGCAGCAGGCGTTGTTCAACGGCGCGATCTGGGGACTCGGCTACGTGTTGTTTGAGCTTCCCAACAGTTACATCAAGCGTCGCATCCACATCCCTCCCGGCAAGAATGCCCGGGGCGGAATTGGCTTGCTGTTTCTGTTCCTGGATCAGGCCGATTCCGTTGCGGGCTGTATCGTCTCCATGCTCGCTTTTTTCCGTCCGGGCTGGACTGAAATCCTGACCATTTTCGTTATGGGCGTCGGCATTCATTACATCGTGAATATTTTTCTTTTCCTGGTCGGCCTCAAGAAACAGGCCGGGTAATTCAAACGTTCAATATCCGCACCTTTAAACGTCCGATAGCCTCGCTTGGCGCAGCGGCGCAACGATTCCGGAAAAAACGGCCGGGAAAACATCGGATTTAACTTTTTAACATCGAAGTTGTTAAACAAACAGATACCATATATTGATATTTTTCATACTTGACACACAATCTGTGTTTTCTGTATGGTGTTCACGCGTTGGCCAACAGTCAAGTCACTTATCCGGTGCCGCTCATGCGCGGCCTGATCAGCCAGCATGCATGCATTTAAACCAATAGATGACACGCCGAATTAATGATTGAGGAAACACCATCCGTACGAATAAAAGGGGTCGGCAACACGCTTTGGGTAACCGTTGCCCCGAACGCGCCTTTTGAATTCGTACAAACCGAGTTGGCACGACTTTTCGAGCCCTTGAAGCACCTTGCAAGTGCTGCGCGGGTGGTTCTGGATACCGGCACCGGCCAAGGTAATGATGACCGTCGCAGCCAGATCAGCACCTACTTGAAAGATGTTTTTAATCTGAATGAAATTATCACACCGCAGGAACAAGATCGGGGTAAAGAGAAACGATACAGGATGAAAAATTCGCGCAGCATCATATCGCAACATCGCAGCGACACGCTGGTGCTGGCCGGCCGTGTGCGGTCCGGGCAAAGCGTACATGCCAAAAAGCATCTCATCATCATGGGCGATGTCAACCCCGGCTGCGAACTGATTGCCGGCGGGGACATTTTGGTCATCGGCAGCCTGTGCGGGACAGCCGCCGCAGGTCAGCCGGACAACAGGGATGCCATCATACTGGCGCTTGATTTTCGGCCGATACAGGTCAAGATCGGCGAGGTCGTGGCCGCCGGCCTGCCCGCCGCAGGTCAGGGAGCACCTGAATTCGCCCATCTCGAGAACGGCGCCATCGTTGTGGATGACTATTTGGCGGCCAATCCATTCAAACGCATTCCATGGCCTGTCATTCGATAAAGAGATATGACACAACCGCGCAGCTTAATCGCTAAAGAAAATAGAGGTGAAACGTGGAAGGTAAAATAATCGTAATATCGTCGGGCAAAGGCGGTGTCGGCAAGACCACCGCAACGGCCTCCATCGGAGCGGCCCTGGCGATGGAGGGCAAGAAGGTGGCTGTGGTCGATATGGACATCGGTCTTCGCAATCTGGATGTTGTCATGGGACTTGAAAACCGTGTTGTGTTCAACATCGTGGATGTCGCCCGTGGCAAATGCAAAGTGCGCCAGGCCGCCATCAAGGACCGTCGCATTGAGAACCTTTTTTTGATACCGGCCTCTCAAAGTGACAACAAAGACGCTTTGACCCCGCAAGATATGATCCGCATTTCCAAAGCGTTGCGCAAATCGTTTGACTTTATTCTCATGGATTGTCCGGCCGGCATCGAACGCGGTTTCGAAAACGCCGTGGCCGCTGCCGACGAAGCCGTGGTGGTTTGCACACCCGAAGTCTCCTCAATTCGCGATGCGGATCGGGTTATCGGATTGTTGTACGCCAAACAGATTCCACCCAAATTGCTGGTCAACCGCATCATGCCGGCCATGGTGGAACGGGGGGACATGCTGAGCCACCAGGATGTGGTCGATGTCTTGTCCATAGACCTGGTGGGCCTGGTCGAAGCGGATGATCAGGTCGTGGTTTCCACCAATAGTGGCAGCCCCATTGTGATGCAAAGCAACTCAAAAGCCGGGCAGGCATTCAAGCGCATCGCCATGCGCCTCAACGGCCAGCCCGATCTGCCCATTGAAGTGCCGGGCGTCTCCAAATCCTTCTGGAAAAAATTCGGATCAAAGATAGGTTTCGGAAAATAGGGGTAATCCAATGCTAAACGATTTCATGAAAAAGCTTTTCGGCAAAAACGACAGCAAGGAAACGGCCAAAAAACGCCTGCAGTTCGCAATAGTCTATGACCGCCTGGAAATTTCCGATGATATCCTGAAAGATATGCAAAATGAAATTGTGGCGGTTATCTCACGCTATTTTGTCATCGATCAGAACCAATTGAAACTCGACATCACACGGCACAACGATCTGTCGGCCTTGATGTTCAACACGCCCATCATATCCGCCAAGGCCAGACAACGAACGGTATAGGAAAATTGTAAACAGAGCGCAAAGGCGCATCCGACGACACCCGGTTAAAAAAACAAAATGGCCTGATGGTTTTTGAGATATCTTTGCGCGTCCCCTGATCCGGGCATATACATCGATGGAGAATATCACAAATATGGTCGGGAAAGACACCTCCCCGGACAACCATGAACCCCCGACACCCCCTCGGGCTGATGGCGCCGACCATGACCCGGGCGTTGGCCCTCAACATTATCAATGAACATTAAAAGATTTTCAAAATTGACCGGCATCAGCCCGCATACCTTACGGTATTATGAGAAAATCGGATTGATCTTAAATGTAACCCGAAACTCAAAAGGGCACAGAGACTATAATGAAAAAGATGTCGCATGGGTGGATTTTTTAAAGCGGCTGAAGGCGACAGGCATGCCTCTCGACATTATGAAAATTTTTGCCGATCTTCGTTATAAGGGAGACGCAACTGTCAATGACAGACTGCAAATCCTTGAAAAACACGCTCAAAACGTCTCAGAAAAAATCGAGACGCTGTTAAGACATAAAAACAAGATAGCGGATAAAATTGAGATCTATAAAAACTGGGGCGTTCAAAACCATCAAAAAAAACC
>JBFFHG010000336.1:0-4972 GCA_041557055.1 Desulfosarcinaceae bacterium | reverse complement strand
TTCCCCGCGTGACTGGTTTGCCCTATGGTGGTGATCTTCCATTCGGATTTGCCGCGGTGCCCCAGGTAGACCCCCAGGCCGGTGGCCTCACAGTTGACCGCGAAGTCGGCGGATGTGCCTATCACCATATTATCCGTCCTTTCTTCTCAATTCCACCTCGCCGACCAAGCTTATAGAGTACATGGCCATGGGCAAGGCCGTCGTGGCCAATGATCATCCCGAGCAGAGACTGGTCATTGAACAAAGCGGGGGCGGGTTGTGCGTACCTTATGACGAAGAAGCCTTTACCGCGGCTGTCGTGGAATTGCTGAACGATCCGGAACGATGCCGGCAAATGGGGCGCAAAGGGCGCGCTTACGTGCTTGCCAACAGAACCTATAGCGTTCTCGCCGATAGGGTTGAAAAAGTTTACCTGGATGTGGTCGGCCGATAAACGCCAACGCTGCAACCATAGGGCAAACATAGAAAGGGAACGACAATGATATGGTAGCCCAAATCGACGCTGAGTATTTCAAAACCCGCCCTTGTAAAGCGTTAACCCGCCTTATCGCCTATGCTTTTTTCGAAGGCAGACCGGTGACCACGAAGGGGCGTTGGATCAATCCGCTGGTCTTTTTGCTTTTTAGGGCTTGGAGGGCATTGCCTGCGTTCAAGCCGGTTAATGCGCCGATTTTTATTCTCGGCACCGGGCGCAGCGGCACAACCTTGCTGGGCATATTGTTGTCCATGCATCGGGACGTGGGGTATCTTAACGAGCCAAAAGCCATCTGGCATGCCGCCTATCCGTATGAGGACATCATCGGCAATTATAGCCGGATTGAATCCCGATATGTGCTTAATGCCAAAGACGCTTCACAGGTAACCGCCGCCGCCATGGCCAAAATGTACGGTGCGTTTCTGGCAATCAGCGGCTGCGCGCGCACCGTTGATAAATATCCGGAACTCGTTTTTCGGGTGCCGTTTGTACGCGCGCTTTTCCCGGACGCCAGGTTTCTTTTTATAGTGCGAAACGGTCTCGACACCGCCGTTTCCATCGAGAAATGGTCTGAACGGCATGGCGGGGCCCGCAGGGATGAAACCCATGATTGGTGGGGGGTTGAGAAACGAAAATGGCGCCTGCTTGTGGAGCAGGTGGTCAGGAACGACAGTGAACTCAGTCCGGCTTATGATCGTATTCGAAGATATACCGACCATACCTGCATGGCGATGACCGAATGGATCGTTTCAATGAAAGCCGGGCTTCGAGCGCTTGAAGCCTATCCGGATGCAATTCATCTCGTTCGATATGAGGACCTTATCGCCGACCCAACGGCAGTTCTGAAAGATATCTCCGTGTTTTGCGAACTGGAAAAAGATGAGACGTTTTTGGCCTACGCGAGGCTTAAAGTAAGATCCGCGCCTTCTTATGAAAACATCAGCGTTCCCGAGGAAATTCGGAATACATTCGATGCGTTGATGCAGCGTTTTGATTATAAGAAGTAAAGTCGAACGGCATGGTCGGTTCATTGTGCCGGGCGCACCGCACCAACGCCGGGGTAAATCCTAAGGGGCCGCTTGTGGGCTGTCAAAAATGAACATTCTGCAGATCAACAAGTTCCATTTCATCAAGGGGGGAAGTGAGGTTTACCTCTTTGCCCTGCAAGAGGAACTCTTGCGTGCGGGGCACGCCTTGGCTCAGTTCGCGATGCACGATCACAGGAACAGGCCGTCCGACTGGTCGCAATACTTTGTCCGTTGCATTGAATACGACAATGCAACGGTCATAAATGGCCTCATCGCCGCTGCAAAGATCATTTATTCATTAGAGGCCCGATTAAAACTGGCTGATCTGTTGGATAATTTCAAGACGGATATTGCCCATTTACATATTTTTCAACACCAATTATCGGGATCCATTCTACCGGAACTCAAGAAACGCGGAATTCCAATCGTTTACACCGTTCATGACCTCAAAAGCGTTTGCCCCAACTACAAGATGTTGACGCACGACGGTGTGTGCGAGCGCTGCAAAGGCGGAAAATACTACAACTGCTTTATCCATAAATGCACCAAAAATTCCAGACTCAAGAGCTTGGTCAACGTTATGGAGATGTATCTCCAGGCTGCCATGGGCTGGTATGATCTCATCGACGTATTTATCACCCCCAGCGATTTTTACCGCCGTAAATTGGTGGAGTTTCGTTTTCCTGCCGACAAAGTGGTACACATCCCCAACTTCATCGACGAAACGGCCTTTGAGCCCATCTACGAGTCAGGGGATTATTTCCTCTATTTTGGGCGATTGTCAGATGAAAAGGGCGTTCTGACCTTGGTGACGGCGATGCGCAAGGTGCCGTTTTGCAGATTGATCATTGCCGGCACCGGTCCGGCCAAGGCAAATATTGAAGCGTATGTTTCCCAACTTGGACTGCACAACGTGGAACTGGTGGGATTTAAGAGCGGTAACGACTTGGCCCGTCTTATACGCGGGGCCAAGTTCACCGTCCTTCCATCCGAATGGTATGAAAACGGCTCCATTTCTCTGCTGGAATCGATGGCCTGCGGCAAGCCGGTTGTGGGCGCCGATATCGGCGGCATTGCCGAACATATCAGCCATGGAGAGGACGGCTTGATTTTCGAGGCAGGCAATGCGAACGATTTGGCTGAAAAGATCAAAATTCTATCGATGACACCGAAAAAATGCGTCGATCTGGGCAAGGCCGCCCGGCACAAAGTGGAAACAATCTACTCCAAAAACACACACATTGAGGCTGTCCTGAAGATCTATCAAAGCCTGATGCAACATTAGGGGCAAGGATATGGTGTGCCTCAAAGGCAAAAAATTACAAGCCATCTCAAAGAAGTCTTTTGGCCCAATATCTTTGTCGGGCCCGAGTTTTAAATCCTCGACATACAGGCGTATGCCTGCGGTTGAAACTCGAATCCGCCTTGATCTTGAACCAAAATCCGTTTTTTGAAATGACTTGTAGAGAAAGCAAGAGATGAAGAAGAAAAAACTGAAGATCGCCCTCATCGGCACAAGAGGCGTGCCGGCCAACTACGGCGGATTTGAAACATGCGTCGAAGAGGTTGGTAAAAGACTGGCTGATATGGGCCACAAGGTGACGGTCTATTGCCGCAAGAGCTATTACAAAGAACAAAAAAAAGAACATTTTGGAATGCGTCTGGTCTATCTCCCCAATATAAGAAAAAAATCGCTGGACACGATTAGCCACACATTTTTATCGGTTTGGCACGCTTTGTTTCAAAACTATGATGTCTATATGGTTTTTAATGCAGCAAACAGCCTTTTGCTGGCGCCATTGCTGATGGCTGGAAAACGGGTTGCAATCAATACCGATGGGTTGGAATGGAAACGCTCAAAATGGGGTTATGTGGGACGGTCCTACTACAAGCTTACCGAAAAGATTGCATGCGCAATTGCCAATCGCGTGGTTGCCGATTCAAGGGGAATTCAAGATTATTATAAAAAAACGCATGGCTGCAAATCGACTGAAATCGCCTACGGCGCACCCGTGCAGACGTGTCAATCGTGTACGCGGTTGGGTAAGATGGGGCTTGAACCCTTTAAATATTTTTTGCAGATCACGCGATTTGAACCGGAGAACTATCCCCTGCTGACCATTCAGGCCTATAACAAGCTCCATACAGATAAAAAACTCGTTCTTGTCGGGGGCAACCCATATCCCAACGGATATACTCGCGCGATTGAGCAGGCGGCCAATGGAAATGTTATCCTGCCCGGCTCAATCTACGATCGCAAGATCTTAAGGGAACTCTGGTGCAACTGCTATGCGTACATTCACGGCAATTCGGTGGGGGGGACCAATCCTGCGTTGCTTCAGACAATGGCTTCAGGATGTTTTACCCTTGCAAACGATATTTCCTTTAATCGGGATGTGCTCGCTGAATGCGGCTTGTTTTATAAGCCGGATGCGGCATCCCTGGCAGCCAAAATGCAGTGGGCATTGGAAAATGAAAGCCAATTGGACATATATAGAATAAAGGCGCAAAAACGGGTGCAAACCCATTATACCTGGGACAAAATTGCCGCACAGTATGAAGGGCTGTTTTGGGACTTGGTTCAGGGGAAATATCCAAGGCGATGGTGGCGGGGCTCACATTCGCTTAGACCTTGGCCCCTCTTTGTCAAGGGGTCGCAGTAGGCGAAAGACGGCCTCACCCTTGACGTGAACCCCCTCAGACTTTTGCAACATTCGGTAACCCTTTGCTGCCAAAACACGAATTTTACCATTGAGCAGAGACCTTATGAATAAGTATCTATTGAAATACGCGCTTCCAGGATTGATGATCATAAGTCTTTTGTCTTTTTTTGGGCCGGTTCTTCAAAAGCTCGGCGCTCAATGGGACACTGGTGATAACAGCTACTGCTATCTTGTTGTTCCCCTGTTTTTCTACTTGTGTTGGGAAAGGAAGGATACTTTCCGGTTTGGCGAGTTTTCATGGAATTTTTGGGGACTGATGCCGGTCTGCTTGTCGTTGCTGATCATGCTTGCCGGTGAGTTCGGAGCGATGGAGACTCTTCTTTATATTGGTTTCTGGGGCTGTATCGTGGGGATGATGTTTATCCTTTACTGCACGCGGTTGCGGCACCTGACGTTTCCGCTATTGATTCTTTTTTTTATTGTGCCGTTGCCGCCTTTTATGAGTCGTATGCTCACATTCAATCTGAAAATGGCGGCGAGCACACTATCCGTCACTTTTTTTCGATTGATGGGGGTCAGTGTGCTTCAAAACGGAAATATTATTGATTTGGGAATTACGCAACTTCAGGTTGCCGATGCCTGCAGTGGACTGCGCTATTTTATGCCGCTGCTTTTAATGGCGCTTTTGTTCGGCTTTTTTTATGGAAATAGATTGTGGAAAAATGCAGTTCTTGTCTTTTTTGTCATACCGCTTTCCATCCTTGTCAATGGAATCAGAATCTTCGGCACAGGTATATTGCACATAA
>JBFFHG010000335.1:0-4972 GCA_041557055.1 Desulfosarcinaceae bacterium | reverse complement strand
TTTTGTTTCACCGGGCAGCGGCCACATGTATCTGACCCATCCCATGCCGTTGGCGGATGTGGCGACTTTGATAAAATCGTTTACGAAAAATGTGTCGTTTTCATCCTTTAACGAAATCAGAGAGTCAAGTTTTTTGAGTTCGGGCTTGAACGGATGGGCCAACAATTTTCCATTGATAGTCATTAAGAACAGGTAATTAATATTGTTGTGTCACACAAAAGGCCCGTTGATGTCTTCAATTTGTTCAATGGCTGTTTTGAGACCCTGTTTTTGGATGAGCACACCGGCTTCGATGCATTTATTAATGAGTTCGTCTCTATTGACGGCATGGGCTGGGGTTATAAGCAAAGAAAAGATGATTGCGGGAATTACCATTTGAATACTTTTAGCCATGTGTTTACCTCCCAATTGGATGCCAATGATTTTGGTTCAGATCCAATATTCGAACCGTGAATCGTGTTTCATGACTGCTTTAGATTTTTTATGGTATCGGCCTTTTTTTGCTAAAAATTAAAGGGGTTGGCGTATAAAGCCTGAAATGGCGTAAAAGATCCGCTGGGGATTAATGGTTCGAATTAAACCGAATGCTCATGCCAGCGCTGTAGTTTTAAATATGATGACGCAATCTTTATATCCGCTGCCGGGTGTCGTGTCAATTGGTGGCGCAGGCGGCATACAATCACCTGCCGTGGTGCAAGGCGGTTATTCTCAATACCTCAGGTCGTGTTATTGTAAGCCGTTGAATACCATATCTGGTAGCACTTGGTGTCTTCTCATGGCTGAATGGATTGTTACGCCGGTGAGCAGCAGTGTTGTTCGATACCCCATATTTTGCCCGCCGGCAATATCTGCTGAAAGGTTATCTCCCACCATCATGACTTTTTCAGGGGAGAGGGGGGATGCCAGACGTTGCTCCAGCCTCTGATGTGCAAGCTGAAAAATAGGGGGATAAGGCTTGCCCAGATAAATAGGATTTATGTCCATGCCGTATTCCTTAAGCGCACGTTGAATTAACCGGGCCACACCGCCCGCTGCAATGTGAATTTTCGACTCTGCGGCGGGATAGAATTCATCCGGGTTCGGAACGATCAGCGGGGCTTGGCCGTTGCCTATGTAATAATTGACCACGGCGTTGATGACTGATTCCCAATCGTAATGCGCCTCACCGATGATGACGCCTTGACAGGCATGGAGTTGTTCCAGGCGCCGGGTGACCTTAAGACCGGCGGCCTCTGCATAGCAGGGGGTGCCGGTATCGCCCATAACGAAAAATTGCCTGCCTGCCAGACCCAAAGTATCGGCCTGGGTTTTAATGGCATGCCCGCAGGAAATAATGTGTTGAGGACCAATAGCGGTCAGGCCGGCGCGGTTGAGGCGGTCGGTTTTTTCCTGGGGGGAGTGGTTGCCATCGTTGGTGAGCAGGACGTACGCCAATCCTTTCTGATTAAGCATATCAATCAGGCGGCGGGAGCCCGGCAGTTTTCGGCCGCCCTTGAGCAGCACACCGTCAATATCCAGGCATAGCGCTTCTATATCTTCGGTGTGTTGCTCCAGCCAGGAGTTGAAAGCAGGTAAGGGGATCATAGGGTGATACGATTTATTTCGGCCAGCACCTGGTAGAGTCCCTGGGTGCCTAAATTGTCCAACCCCATGGCTTTGGCCGCGACATAAAATTGATGAACCAGGGCCAGGCCGGGCAGGCACAGATTCATGCGCTGGGCTTCGGCTAATGCAATTCCCATGTCTTTGACATAGTGTTTGATGAAGAAACCGGGATTCAAATCGCCTTTGGCAATCCGGCGTCCCAGGTTGTTAATGGTCCAGGAACCGGCTGCTCCCTGGCCGATGACATCGATCACGGCATTCTGATCCATACCGACTCTATATGCGTAGAGCATGGACTCCACGGTTCCGATCATTGTGCCGGCGATCAGAATCTGATTGCACATCTTTGTGTGCTGGCCCGTACCTGCGGCACCCATGTGAGCGATGTTTTTTCCAAGCAATTGAAGCAACGGAACGATTCGGTCATGGGTGCTTTTGTCACCGCCCACCATTATGGCAAGGGTGGCTTCGCGAGCGCCCACATCGCCACCCGATACGGGGGCATCAAGGGCGTAAACGCCCCTTTTTTTGCAAACGGCGTATATTTTCCGGGCCAACTCCGGGCTGGAGGTCGTCATGTCGACAATGATCGTCCCGGGTTTTGCGCCGGCCAGCGCGCCCTCATCCCCTAACAAGACCTGCTCCACATCGGATGGGAATCCCACCATGGAAAATACTATTTCACTGTTTCGGGCGACAGCCATGGGCGTATGGCACCATTGCGCACCTTTGGAAACAAGATTTTCGGTTTTGTCCGGGGTGCGGTTGAAGATTGACAGTTGGTGTCCGGCTGCCAATAAATGCCCGCACATGGCATTGCCCATGACACCGGTTCCAATCCAACCGATTCTCGTCTTTTCCATGCTTGTATCCTTTGAGTTGAAGAATTATCGTGTATTCAACAGGGGTATCAATTTTCGGTGACGATATATAATCAGGGGGCATCGTGTCAAGGAGTGTGACGTTCAATCAGATTCGGGTGGATTGCTACAGCGGTTATTGTGGTGAGGAAACGCCGCGGCGTTTCTGGCTGGAAGCCCGATGTGTGCAAGTACGCGAGGTGCTGGATCGATGGCTGTCGCCCGATCACCGCTATTTCAAACTGTTGGGAGATGATGGGGATATATATATTCTGCGCCACAATCCCCATAATGAGACTTGGGCCCTGACTTTTTTTTCAGTTGCGCCCCGTGTTGCGGATGGAAGTGGTTGTAAACCCTTCAATCGGGCCTGAGGGGCTATCTCAAATTTCAGGGTTGATGCGCTGGTGAGATGGCTGGTGGGCCGTGCATCCCGTGCAATTTCATTTTTTAAGTTTTTCCCCACTGCCTCAGCATGGAGACCTTTGTGTTGTCCGAAATATCATCAGAATCCGAAGGCGGATCGAACGTTTCCCCCGGTTTTTTTTCGATGACGGGGATCAACAGCTTCTGGTGCAAGCGCAGTTCGGCAAAGTCAATCTCGGGGTTGCAGTTCTTGAGCAACCACATGGGAATGTCGAATTTTTCAAGGCACAGATTCCAAAGATTGTCTCCTCTTTTGACCCGGTAAGACTGCAAATCGCTGATGCGGTATACGGCGAAAAAGTCTTCCTGCAGCCTTTTGTGAAACTCATAACGGTTCTCTTCAAAGTTCCTTGCTATTGCTTTATCCAAAGGGATTTTGATTTTCTGGTGAAGGTGCAGGGTCCCGCCAAAAGGCAGAGCGTTCATGCGTCTGATTTGTTGAGTGCGCACCCCGGCCCACTCGGCATAGTGACCCAGCGTCTCTTCCACTTCCACCTGAAGGATACCCGTGGGCCGCGAGTTTTTACCGATTATGTTTTTGAAACGCACATCAGCGGAAACAATCTCCATGCTGGGGGGGCGCTCGTCCCTTAGTTCGTCAGCCGCAACGTTTCCTTTTACCGGCGCAGGTATAATGGATGCCAGCACCGGTTGGGGGTAGGCGTCCTCTTTTTCCGGTGCTTGAATCATTACACTCGCGGCATCGTCATTGCGGGCCATCAGCGCAGGTCGGGACGGATTGGGCAGGGGCTTGCGTTTTGCGGATACCGGTTCGCCGGGCAAAGGAATCCTCAATGTCTGATTGGGATAGATATTGGCACGGCGGTTAAGATTGTTGGCTAAAATCAAGTCGGACAGCTTGACCTTGTTGGTGCGTGCGATTTTTCCGGCAGTATCCCCCCTCTGGACGGTGTAGAAGTGACTGGGTTTCTGGCTGTCCGAAAACAGATCGGAAGGGATGGCGGCCAATTCCAAGTCGTTTGGGAGACGGAAGGGGTAGCCTTTGGGGATAAGCTTCTTGCCTTCAAGCACGGGTTGACGAAGGGCCGGGTTTAGAGCTTGGGCCACCTCTGAAGACACATTGAAATGGGCGCATAGCCGTTCAAAACTGACATAACCCTCCATTGGGATTATGTGCCATCGGGCCGGGCTGTCCAGATCTAATTTGCCGAAATAGCTTTGATAATCGGCAGCCACCTGGGCCGCCGCTAAAAATTCTGAATAGAAATTGCGCGACGCAAACTTGAAGGTGCGACTGGCATAAGAATCAAAAATAGTCGGATAATCGCCATAAGCGTTTTTGGCGCGCGCCATACCGGCGGCGCCGTGGTTATAGGCCGTAATGGCCAGGGGCCAGTTGCCCAGCTTTTGATGGTTTTCCTTGAGGAGACTGGCAGCGGCATGGGTGGCCAGAATGGGATCGCGGCGTTCGTCCAGAACATAGCCGACTTGCATGAAACGTTTGCCGGTTGAGCGGGTGAATTGCCAGATTCCGGCAGCACCGAATTTACTGTAAGCTTTGATGTTGAAAGATGACTCCACATGGGGCAGATAGGCCAGCTCTTCGGGTAAGCCGTAAGATTTGAAGATGGAGCGAATTGCATCGATGTAGGCGCCGGAACGGATCAGACCGGCCCTGAAACGATCACTTTGCCCAATCTGGCACCGAACGCGCGAACTCGCCGCCCGAAATGTTTTTGAGGTGCTTTGAGCGCCGAATAGTTTAGCGACCCGCCGGCTCTCGGCGTCTTTGGTGTTTGGGGTTGCGGCCAGTTGCTTTAAGATTTTTTTGTATTTTGCTTTTGCACGTTTCATTCGGTTGCGATTGATTTTTCCGGCCGAATAACTCTCATAGGGTTTCAGGTCGATCACATCATAAATGATATTGAGATCTATATTGTCGTGTACAATTGCCCGGGTGGTCGGGTAAGCTGTATAGACTTTGATCCAAAAGGCCACATTGGGAGATAAAACATCATAGTTTGGGAAAAGGGTGCCCGCCTCCGGACGCAAGGGTACCAATAGGGTAATAAATAGAATGAGCGGTATAAAGTATATACGTATAGGGGCTTGGCGCATGG
>JBFFHG010000334.1:0-4976 GCA_041557055.1 Desulfosarcinaceae bacterium | reverse complement strand
GCGCCCGGGTGGCCCGGGGAATCACATAGTAGGCCACGGCGGCCGAAAGGGGGGTCAGCAGCAGGCCGAAGATGTTGTGGCCGTAGAACCAAAGCAGAATGGCATCCGGGATGCCTGCCAGGGCGCCGCTGTCCGGCCGCCAAATCACATTGCCCAAGGCATAGGTGCAGGCGGTCAGGATGGTGCCGGCCAGGACATACCAGACCGACACATATAAGATAGGTTCCCGGCGCTGCTTGACGGTCATGATGAAATTGAAAAACACCAGACCGAAAGCGGCCGTTACGGCAACATCAAGGGGCCAGATCAGCTCGGCATACTCCCTTCCCTGGGTCATGCCCAGGGCCAGGGTGGCGACCAGGGCCACCAGGGTCAGATTCCAGGCCGCGGCGGTCAGGACGCCCAGTTTTTCGCTGTAGAGCCGGGTGCGCAGCAGGCGGGGTATAAAGTAGAACGCCGCGCCCAGCAGACCGGGGGTCACGAATCCGAAAAGCACCAGGTTGACGTGGGTGGGCCGCACCCGGCCGAAAACGATACCGCCCAGATTCCCTGTCAAATCCGGGGCGATCAATTCGGTCGCCCCCAGCAGGCCGTAGAAGGTGGCCACCATCATCCAGAACGCCGAGGTCAGGCAAAAGGCCCTGGCAGTGGCATTCGTGGTTTGAATTTCCTGAATGTCAGTTTCCAATATCTGTTTTTCTCCCCGTCAGCTATGACACGCCAGCCAGCAATCCAGGTTGGCCTTGTTTTCCCTGTGGCACTGCACGCAAAATCCCATCCTGAAGCGCTGGCCCTTGAGCCGGTCCACCTGTTTCACATCGCCATGGCATTTTTCGCAGGCGACCTCTCTTTTGATATGCCGCTGATGGTTGAACAGCACGTGTTCGGGGATGTAAAAAACCTTGCGCCAGGGCGTGGGCGTCCCGCTATTGAAATAGTTGTGCTCCTTTTTGATCTCCGGGTGATTGGCGATGATGTAATTGTGGCAGAAAAGGCACTTTTCCACCGGCGGCAGCCCCGGATGAATGGAGCGTTCCACATAGGGGTGGCAGAAGCGGCAGTCGATGGCTTTATGCCCGGCATGCAGCCGATGGCTGAAAGCGATGGGCTGGGCCGGACCGATACGGGTGGCCGGCGAAATGTAAAAAAAGTAGAGAAACCCCAGGACCAGCAACACGCACAAGGCGATCCAGCCGAAAGGTCCCCGGTTGGCCCATGTGGCGGCCAGGGTCTCGCCGAAAGCGGTGAAAAACCGCATGGGCCGGCCCCGGGTGCCGATCAGAATCAAAACCGCCAAAAGGGTGAAAAGGGATAAGGCGGTGATCAGAATCTCCATCAATGCCCCTCCTCGACCCGTTGATACAGCACTTCGGGAAACTGCTCCAGGTAGTAAGTCAGCGCCGCCGCCATCAACCCGATGAAGGCCAGGGCCACACCGGCGTCGATCCAGCCCAAAGGCAGATGTTCCGTGTGGGGGTAGAACGCCGGCGCCAACAGGAGAAAGTGCTCCAACCACATCCCCGCGATCACCAGCGAGCAGATGCCGATCATGGCCAGCGGAACGGTTTTGATCTTTTTATTGATCAGAATCAAAAAGGGAGCGATGAAGCAGATCCCGAACACGGCCCAGGCTAAAGCCCGCCAGGGCGTCGTCATGGTGCGCTCGATGATGTAAGTGGTCTCTTCGGAGATATTGCCGTACCAGATCACCACGAACTGGGCGTAAAAAAAATCGGCCCATACCAGGCAGAAGGCAAAAAAGAGTTTGCCGATGTCATGGAACTGAGCGGATGCGAGCCGGAAGCTGTTACGGGGATTCAAGTGCAAAACGGCGGCCAGGATAATCAGGGCGCCGAAGCCCACATAGATCGCCTTGACAAAAGAGTAGGCGCCGAACAGGGTGGAGTACCAGTGCGGGTCGGCGCTCATCACCAGATCGTAGCCCAACAGGGAGAGCACGATGGCAAAGGCCAGCATATAGAGCAGGCCGAAAACGGTCATGCGGCGTTGGAAGACCTCTTCGTCAGGCGGTTTGGACTGCCAGCGTTGCCAAAGCCGCAAGGCCAGTTTGCTGCTGGCGCCGCGGGCCTTGAGCTTGAAATAGAGGGCATGATAAAGGTAACCAAAGCCCAGCAGGTATAAGATCAGCAACCCCGCCCCATCCCGGGTGAAAAGAAACGGCAGGTTCAACCACACCTCTTTGCCGTGCAGATCGTGATGCAGCCATGGAAAAATGAGGCCCCGGCTCAACAGCAGCATCAGAAACAGGGCCAGTGAAACCGGGAAAAAGGCGGTGAAGGCTTCGGCCAGATCCGCCAGGGGACCGCTCCAGCGGGCTTTAACGGCATGCATCAAGGTGGAGAAGAGCACCGCGCCGTGGGCCATGGCGGCGAACAGCAGGTAGTTGACCAGATAGGCCTGCCAGGCCTTGAGCGCGTTGCCCGCCGCCACCTGCCAGACAAAAAGCCCCAAGCCCACCACCATCAACGCAATAATGGACCTCGTCAACCATGGTGGTGCGATATGTTTTGGGGGTGTGCCGCTCTTTTGCATAATTGTTTTACTTTTCGTCAAGGAGTTGAAGCGCCTTTTTAAAAATCGACCGAACGCTTTGTTTTAAAACGTCACACATTCAACACATTCTGATTTTTTACTTCGGCCCCCTTTGTTTTAAAAAAATCCGCTAATTTGTGCTCTTCCTTGGTTGTGCAACTGGCCAGCACGCCAAACCGGGAACCGCTGAAAACCGGTTCATAGCCGGGGGAGACTTTAAACCGCGGCAAACGGGCCTGGGAGATCAATCCCAGCACATTGCCGAAAACGGCGAAAAGAATGGTGAACTCAAAGCCCACAATAAAAAAGGGCACCAGGGCCACTACCGGTTTGCCGCCGACAATCAGGCTCCAGCGGGTGGCGGTAAAGGCGGCCAGCAAAAAGCCGGTGAAAAAGCCGGTGATGCCGCCGGCCAGAGTGAACCAGCCCACCTTGCTTTTGGGCAATTGCAGGGCGTCGGCAATGATGTGGCTGGGAATGGGGCTGTGGACCCGCTCGATATTGTAGGTGGTGCTTTTCAGCTCACGAATGGCCGAAGCCGCCTGATCCTCGCTTTTGAAGATACCCATCATGGAGATACGATCAGTGGCCATGCGCCTCTCCCGAATTCCGGGTTTGCCCTGACGTCAGGGTTTCTTTCATCTCCGTCATGGAGACGGAGGGCATATGCTTGACGAACAGCACGAACAGAAAGAAAAACAGGCAGAAACTGCCGAGCATGATTCCGAATTCCACGAGGGTGGGCCGGTACAGCCCCCAGGCATAGGGAAGAAAATCATGGGCCACGCTGCCGACGATGATCACAAACCGCTCGTACCACATGCCCACGTTGACCAGAAGGCAGATGATCATCAACCAACGCAATTGGGTGCGCACCTTTTTAAAGAGAAAGAGCAAGGGGAAAACGGTATTGCAGGAGACCATGATCCAGTACTCCAGGGCATAGTCGCCAAAGGCGCGCCAGCGGAAGGTCTCGATCTCGACGATATTGTGGCTGTACCAGGCGATGAAGACTTCGGTACCGTAGGCAAAGCCCACGATCAGGCCGGTAAAAACAATGGTTTTGGCCACGCTCTCCAGCACCTTCATGGTGATGATATCTTCAAGCCGGAAGATCTTGCGCAGGGGAATCATCAGGGTCACCACCATGGCCAGGCCGCTGTGAATGGCCCCGGCCACGAAATAGGGGGCGAAGATGGTGGTGTGCCACCCGGGGACCACGCCCAGGGCAAAGTCCCAGGAGACCACGCTGTGCACCGAGATGACCAGGGGGGTGGCCAGGGCGGCGAAGAAGAGATAGCCCCGGGCATAGTGGCGCCACTGCTCGAATTCACCGTTCCAGCCCAAAGCGAGCACAGTGAAAATTTTGCGCCGGACCCCTTGGGCGCGGTCCCGAATGATGGCCAGGTCCGGCAGCATGCCGGTGTACCAGAACAGGGAGCTGACTGTCAGGTAAGTGCTGATGGCCACCACATCGAACATGAGCGGCGACTGAAAATTGGGCCATAAAAACCGCTGGTTGGGAACGGGCAGCATGTAATAGACCATCCACACCCGGCCCAGATGGATGAAGGGGTAGAGCCCGGCGGTGCAGACGGCGAAAACGGTCATGGTTTCCGCGGCGCGGGCGATGGGATTGCGCCAGCCGGCCCGAAAAAGATGCAAAATCGCCGAAATCAACGTACCGGAGTGGGCGATACCGACCCAGAAGACGAAGTTGATCAGGTAGGTGCCCCAGTGCACCGGGTTGTTCTGACCGGCGACGCCGATGCCCGTGAATATCTGGTAGAGCCAGCACCCGGCGCCCATCAAGACCCCCAGAAAAAGCAGACCCACCGCGATCCAGTAATTTTTGCCCGGCGGACTGAGGGTGTCCAGTACGGCGTTATCTATTTTTTCATAGGTCAAAGCAGCCATGTCACGGTTATTCCCTTTATTAAATCGTCTGCACGACTTTCTTCAAATAGATCACCGCCGGCTTGGTATTCAAATAGCCCATCACCTGATAGGCCCGGGGATCGGCCATCAACTTGCGCGCCGCACTGCGCGGGTCCATCAGGTTGCCGAATGTTATGGCATCCGTGGGGCAAGTCTGGGCGCAGGCCGGAACCACTTCGCCGTCCCGGATATCGCGTTGTTCATTCTTGGCCCGGCCGTGGGCCGCCTTAATCCGCTGAATGCAAAAGGAGCATTTCTCCATCACCCCTTTGCTGCGCACGGTCACATTGGGGTTTAGCTGCAGATTCAACGGCTCAGGCCACTGCCAGTCGAACCAGTTGAAACGGCGGACCTTGTAGGGGCAGTTCTGGGCGCAGAAACGGGTGCCGATGCACCGGTTGTAGATCTGGTTGTTGAGCCCCTCTTTGGAGTGATGGGGGGCGTAAACCGGACAGACCGACTCACAGGGGGCGTTGTCGCAATGC
>JBFFHG010000333.1:0-4991 GCA_041557055.1 Desulfosarcinaceae bacterium | reverse complement strand
GTGAACTTTTAACCAAGGTACTGCAAAAAGAATGCAAAAAAATAAAAAATACAAATTTTAATGATGAACTATATTTCAACGTGTTGACTTTTGTGGTTAATCAGAAATGTACATTGAAATGCAAATACTGTGGTCAATACATAAATAATTATAGTTCCGCCAATCGGGTTAATTTTACGTTTCAACAAATAAAGAGCGATATCAATCGGGTGTTTGAAGCGGTAGATTGCGTGGGATTCGTATCTATTATAGGTGGAGAACCATTTTTGCACCCAAAACTTAACGAAATTATTGACCTGGTGCTGGAAAAGGATAATTTCGGGGTGATCGGTATCACCACAAATGGAATATGCAAAATCACCAAACACCATTTGCTAAAATTAGGCAACGATAGAATACGAATAATTTTTTCAAATTACACAGCGTCTCTTTCGAACGAACAGAAAACTTTATTTAAAGAAAATATAAATAAGATCAAATCTTCTGGTATCAATTACACTGTGGGTGTTCCAATATGGGCGATGCCGGACACACTTAAGCAGCAGGGGGCGACGGTAGAACAAATGCGCAAAATGAAGTATAACTGCAACGCCTTCAGAACTTGCAAGACCATACAGAACGGCAAATATTATCCATGCACGGCCAGCGCAAATGTTCATTCACATGGTTTGGCGAATTATCCGTCGGATTATGTGTGTATGGATAAATCTGTATCCGCGCTTGCATTGCGCAAACAAATAAAAGAGATAAACGATCGCCCGTATTATCAGAGTTGTAACCGGTGTGGCGATGGCGGACAGGGGCTGCCTTTGTCCGGTGAACAGGGGTTCGATGATCGATTTGCCCATATTTGAATATGATAGGACCTGAGGAGGTCAATCTCTATTGAAGGATGATCATCAATTACTACCCGGAACGATAGTCTGGATTGCCCCGTTTTATAATAGGAGCGGATACGGCGTCGGGGCTCGGGCCTTTGTCTTGGCACTGAGCAAGGTTGGTATAAAAATAAGAATTATAGCTGCAAGTGGCGTTGAGCAAGGGATAGATGATTGTGATATGTCACTTCTCAGGTCGCTTGAAAAAACTCCCCTTGTCCCACCGATAACGGCAATATTCACTCACGTGCCAAGTCCGAACTGGTTGAATCTCCAAATTCCGGAACCCAACTTGAGAATCATGATGACCACCTTTGACGGTGTCGAGCAAGGCAACCTGCCCCCTGTTAAATGGATAGAGATCTGTAAAAAGATGGATCAGGTTTGGCTTAGCAATGACAAAGAACGAAATGCATTCATAACCGCCGGACTCGAGCCCGAGAAAATTCAGATAGTTTCGTGGCCCCATCATTGGCTTGAAAATCCCATGTTGCCTGCCACCTTTTCTGACACAACAGAATCAAAAAGGCCTTTTCGTTTTTTATCGATTGCAATGTTTCAACCAAGACGGCGGTGGGACACCTTGATTGAATCATTTCTTTTAGAATTCAAAGATGATGATAATGTCGAACTTTGTCTGAAAGTCAACTACCCATCATGGCATCCAGTTAAAGGCAAACCACAACAAGATTTCTATGAACTTATTGAATCACTGCAACAAAAGACCCGATCTTCAGCACGTATTATCATTGACGAAGAGTTATGCACCAGATCCGATATCGTTCGGTTAATTGATTCTTGCAACGTTTACATTTCGACCGATACGGCAGTGACGGCTCCTATTTTTGAAGCATGGGTACGGAAGAGGATGGTTGTTATTCCCAATGGATTGGGCATAAGCGTTCCCGATGAATATTACATCGGTATAGCTGTGGACAACAATGCGAAGATGCCTGTTACACAAGAAATGCTATGCTACCAGCCTCATCATGAAGGAACATTTATGCCACAGCTTTTTGTGAAAGACGTTAGAACGGCTATCCGCCGGGCATATGCTATGCCGGACAATCAAAGGCATTATATGGCCGACAGGGCGGAATCCGTAATTCTTGGTCCAACTGAAGCTGTCCCAAGAATCATCGATGCGATAAAAGCCGGTTGGCAACTTAAAAAAGAGCCCAGAAGCGCCAAGATGTTAAACGTCGTGAGAAATGGTGTTATCTGGGAGGGGGCGCAATTCACATGCCATTCGCTTGCGCTGATAAATCGCGAACTCTGTTCGAAACTGATTGATGCCGGTTATGATCTATCTATTCTTCTCAATGAAAAAAATTCGACAGACCCTAAAGCGGACAGTCGATTTCATAAATTGTCGGCCCAATTGGATGTTAAATTGAAGGCACCTGCGCAGATACATGTCCGCCACCAGTGGCCGCCTCGATTCAGCGCGCCTGCGGAAGGGCACTGGGTGATGATACAGCCCTGGGAGTATGGGAGTCTGCCTGTTTCCTGGATTGCCCCCATGCGTGAGACGGTTGATGAGATTTGGGTGCCCAGCGTTTTTGTCAGAGCGTGTTATATTCATAGCGGCATACCGGCTGAAAAGGTTCATGTTATTCCCAACGGCGTCGATATCATCAAGTTTCATCCAAACGCCGAGCCCATGCCGTTGAGGAGCGGCAAGCGGTTCAAATTCCTTTTTGTCGGTGGAACCATCTATCGAAAGGGGATCGATATTTTGCTGCAGGCATACTTTAACACATTCACTGATCGGGACGATGTCTGCCTGGTCATAAAGGATATGGGCGGCGGATCATTTTATAGTGGACAGAATGCCGGACAGATGATTGCTGAAATGCAAAAACGGGATCATTGCCCGGAAATTGAATACCTGGACCGGACGATGGACGAGGGTGAAATGGCAGGACTTTACACGGCCTGCGATTGTCTTGCGCACCCCTATCGCGGTGAAGGCTTTGGTTTGCCCATTGCCGAGGCCATGGCGTGCGGTTTGCCTGTCATTGTTACCAATTACGGCGCTGCAACCGATTTTTGCAGATCATCTCACGCCTATTTGATTTGCGCAAAAGAGAAACAAATGCCTGAGAAACGGGTGGGGAACCTTGACACAATCGATTATCCCTGGCTTGCCGAGCCCAACCGGTCCGATCTGGCCCGGTGGATGCGCCATATATACGAAAACCGGGAAGACGCCAGGGAAAAGGGCAGGGCGGGGCGCCGATTCGTTGAACGCCACTTGACCTGGGATCATGCCTTTAAAAAGGTTCGTGAAAGAATCGAGGTGCTTAAGGGACTTCCCATCCGCCGCTTTTGCAACAAGCCGGCATTATCCTTAGAGCAACTGGTTGCGCCCGGGGGGAACGCATTGGGCCAAAGCGCGGAACCATGGACCAATGGATTGGACGCTGCGCGCGAGCTTTGGCAAAAGGATCGGGTTTCAGAAGCTTCGGCCCTGTTTCAAGAACTGATAGGGAAATATTCGACAGAAGCGGTGATCTATTTCACCTTCACCGATATGTTGATCGATACCAAACAATTCAAGGCAGCGCTTGAACTATTGCACCGGATTCCGAAAACGGGCGATGTTCCGAGAAAGCTGGAGCTTCTCGCCTATTGCAGTGTGGCCGCGCAGCAATATGATGCGGCCAAAACTTACATCGCGCGGATTCAGGGGCAAAAGACCGGAACGGCTTTTCTTGCCAACCTTGAAGGGAAAATGGCTTTTCTTGCCGGTGATTCCAAGCGGGCTGAAACATACTTCCTGCAGGCCATGGAGACGGACGCAGGACACGCCGAGGCCCGCGTCAATCTCGGTTTGCTCAAATGGGCGGGCGGCCAGAAACAGACGGCGTTTGAGTTGTTCGAAAAAGGTTTTGCAATGGAGCCGCTGGCGTCCGAAATCGCTCATCGCTATCATACGGCGGCTATCCGTTTGGGACGGCAGGAGCAGGCTGAACCGTTTTTCAAACAAATGAGCGAAAAACATCAAAACAGCAAGCGCCTTAAGTGTCTCTATATCGATATTTTGCTTCATCAGGAAAAATACAACCTGGCAATGGCCCTGATAGCCGATGCCGGAGAAACCTTCGGTCCGGATGATGCACTTGCTGCCGCTTTCCGGGCGGCAAAAGCGAAAAACAGTTTAAAAGCCGTCTTTTAAGCGGACTGTGAGCCCTTTGAATACCATTTTTTTGACGTTTCCGGTGTCAAAATAGATGATTTCCTTGCGATTGTCAGCAACGCCAATCTCCTAACCCCCCGAACCGCCTGTCATGGATTCTGCGGCGATTGAACCTGTTTTCCCGCCTCCGCCGCCTCTTATATCCCCAGTGTAATTGATAACGATAAATAACGGTACAGGACTTGCATTTGCATGGGGTGCTGCCCTCTGGACGGGACTTGCCGTCCGGTGAAGGCGCGTGGATTCCAAGAGCTATGCAATGCCTGCAAAAGGTGTTCGGCGTTGATCAGTGGCGAGGGTTGGAAAGGGTCGGGAAGATTGTAAGGGATAGCGCACAAGAGCCAGTTATAAAAAGGAGAGCCAGGATGCAGTTTGAAGAAAAAATTCACCAAGGGGTTCACTGTCTTCTCGACAGTGGTAACGCCGAAGCCGCCCAGTGGATGTTGGACAAGCTATTGGTCGATTGTCCAAAGGATGCCCAGGCCCATCATGAACGGGCAATGCTCGCCCATCGCAGCGGGGATGCGGATACCGCCGGCGCCCATTTCTTGCGGGCGGTCGAACTTGTGCCGGATAGTCCTGCGTTTTTGAAGAGTTTAGGGGATTTCTATCATGTTTGCGAAGGAAAAGCCGATGCGGCGGTGGAACAGTACGAGCGGGTGTTGGCGTTGCAGCCGGGCGATTTGGATACGCTGCTGACAACAGCCCATTTGTGCGTTTCCCTGCAACGTTTTGACGAGGCCCGCAGCTACTACCAAAGGGTGCTGGACCTGGATCCAAACCATGTCGTGGCAAAGCAAATCATGGAACGATTGATGTCAAAAAAATCCGATCCGAGCCCTCATGTCTCCCCTGTTCAGCTTTATGAATATGCCGGTCGGCTGGTGCAAGAGGGGCAACGGCAAGAGGCC
>JBFFHG010000332.1:0-5002 GCA_041557055.1 Desulfosarcinaceae bacterium | reverse complement strand
TTGTCCAACCCAAAAAGGAAAGAGGCCATGAAAACCTATGACATCAACATTGAGCAATTCATTCCCCTCATCTCGCCTGCAGATCTGAAGGAAGAGCTTCCCATCAGTGATAAATCCGCCCGAACGGTTCTTTGCGGCCGCCAGATGATTCAGGATATCATTGCCCATAAGGAGCGTCGCCTGTTGGTGATTACCGGGCCATGCTCCATTCACGATGAAAAAGCCGCTCTGGAGTATGCTCAAAGGTTGTTTCATCTCCAACAGGCGGTGCAGGATACCCTCTTTCTGATCATGCGGGTCTATTTTGAAAAGCCGCGCACCACCGTGGGCTGGAAAGGGTTGATCAGCGACCCTCACCTGGACGATTCCTATGACATGACCACCGGCTTTCGCAGGGCGCGCCGCCTTTTGTGCCGGATTACCGAGATGGGGGTGCCCACTGCAACTGAGTTTCTCGAAGCGATCACCCCGCATCATATCGCCGGTTTGATGTGCTGGGCCGCTATCGGCGCCAGAACCACCGAGTCCCAAACCCATCGCGAAATGGCCTCGGGCCTCTCCATGCCGGTGGGATTTAAAAACGGAACGGACGGCAAACTGACCACCGCCTTAAACGCCATGATCGCCGCCGGCGCGTCCCAGAGTTTTCTGGGCATTGACGCCAACGGCCGGTCCAGCATCGTCAAAACCAGAGGCAACCCTTATGCCCATATCGTGTTGCGCGGTGGTGCGCGCCCCAATTATGATTCGGTCAGCATTCGGGACGCCTCCGCCATGCTCCGGGACAAAGGGCTGCATGACGCCATTATTGTGGATTGTTCTCACGCCAACTCCCGCAAAAAGTACCAGGAGCAAACAATCGTCTGGAAGGATGTGATCAACCAGCGCATCTCCGGCAATAACGCCATTATCGGACTCATGCTGGAAAGCCATCTGAATGAAGGCCGCCAGGAAAACAGCGGCAGATTGGAGACGCTCAAGTACGGTGTGTCCATAACCGATGCATGTCTTTCATGGGAGACCACCGAGGATCTCATTTTATCGGCACACCATCAGTTGCAGCAGGTATAACAGCGGCCGTGGGCCTTTACCCATTGCGTATTTATATGGGGTTCGGGGGTAAAAACAGTGCTCGTGCCCAGTCTTGCGGTTCTGGTAATCGTAACCGGTTGGCGGATGCAACGGTCAACGCGATTGGGAGCACGCCCGGTTCCTATGGCCCGCAATCCAAGACCGGTTTTTGTTTGAATCCAGTCCCTGCCTTGTCAAACGCCCGGCCAGGTGATAAATACGGCGGCATGATAAATAACGTCCAAAAATCAAGGCTTATTCTGGCTTCCCAATCGCCTCGCCGCAAATACCTGCTGAAACAAGCGGGAATTGAGTTCGACGTCATTCCCAGCCAGTTCGACGAAAGCCGCGTCCCCCCGGATGACCCGGTTCGTTATACCGGAACCCTGTCGCGGGCCAAGGCTGATGATGTGGCTGCCCAGTATCCGGATCGCTGGATCATCGGGGCCGACACCATCGTGCTGATCAACGGCGAGATTCTGGGCAAGCCCGAAGATAAAAATGCCGCCCGGACCATGCTGGAACAACTCAGCGGGCAAACCCATCAAGTATACACGGGCTACACGATCTGCCGGCGCTTTCAAAAAAAGCACGTTACCGATGTTATCCGTACCGATGTGACCTTTAAAAAACTGACAAAGACTGAAATTGAATGGTATATTCATACTGATGAGCCATTTGACAAGGCCGGTGCTTATGCCATTCAGGGATTAGGGACCTTTCTGGTCAAACGCATTAACGGGTCCTATACCAACGTGGTTGGCTTGCCGGTATGCGAGGTCATTGAATATCTCATCAAAGAAGGTGTCATTCAGATGCAATGCCGCCCTCGGGTCGATAGCTGAATCTCACATATGCGCTTATCAGGTAATGGCAATGTCCATGGAAATTCCGGAACACATTCAAAACGGCCTTGCACAGGTTAAGCATCGGATCGCCCGGGCCGCCTTGGGTTGCGGCCGAGATCCTGAATCGGTCCAACTGGTGACGGTATCGAAAACCCAGCCGGTTGCGCTCGTTCGCGCGGCCATCAGCGCCGGCGCCGGCATTATCGGTGAAAACTATATTCAGGAAGCCCGTGATAAATTCAACGCCCTGATCGATCAACCGGCGCGCTGGCACTTTATCGGTCACCTTCAGAGCAACAAGGCCAAGTATGCGGTGCGTATCTTCGAGCTGATCCACAGCGTGGATTCTGTTAAATTGGCTGCTGAAATAGATAAACAGGCCCAAAAAACCGGCAAGGTTCAAAATATTCTGGTTCAAGTCAACATCAGCAGGGAACCCACCAAATCGGGCATCGAACAAGATCAGGCCATGGACCTGATCAGCGCCATCGCACAAAATAAAAACCTGAGCATTCAAGGTTTGATGACCATGCCCCCTTTTTTTGATGCACCGGAGCGCGCCCGCCCATTTTTTGCAGCGCTTCGCCTGTTGCGGGACCGGGTTGAGCAGACACTCCATCTTCCGATGAAGGATCTGTCCATGGGCATGACCGGCGACTTTGAAGTGGCCATTGAAGAGGGCGCGACCCTGGTTCGTATCGGAACCGCCATTTTCGGAGAGCGTTCATGAAGCTGCTTCTGCACATCTGCTGCGCCCCTTGCAGCATCTACCCGGTGCGCCTGTTGCGCCGTGACGGCCATGATGTCATGGGTTTTTTCCACAACAGCAACATTCATCCCTACACCGAGTACCTCAAAAGGCAGGAGGGGTTGATTCAATATGCCCGCCAGATCGATATGAAACTGATCGTCTCCAACGCCTACGATATGGAAGGGTTCCTGAGGGCGGTGGCCTTTCGCGAGACCGAACGCTGCCGCTACTGCTATTACCACCGGTTGCGGGCCGCGGCCCTGATGGCCAAAAAAAGCAAATTTGATGGTTTTTCAAGCACGCTGCTTTACAGCAAATTTCAAAAACACGACCTGATTCATTCCCTTGGAGAAGCTGTCGGCAGAGAGATCGGCATACCGTTCCGATATGAAGATTTCAGAACGGGCTGGAAGGAGGGTGTGGATACGTCCAAAGAGATGGGCATGTACCGACAGCAGTACTGCGGATGTGTTTATAGTGAAAAGGATCGCTATTATCGTCCCCCCATAAACGGTTTCAAAACCTTTTATGATCAAAAAAGAGATGACTGAACCATAATGTTTGGCAACTTCATATACTTTATCATCGCCCTGCTGGTATTATCGTTTTACGAACCGCCCGCAGAACTGCCCCTTTCCCTGGGACAGGCCTTGATCGCCTTTATTGGGTTGATTGCATTGTTCGCCGTTTATATCCGGTCAGGGTTTCAGCGTCTGGGAAAACGCAATGATAGGGAGAGCGCAGCTCGGCTGGATCATCAATTCACTCAATTATCCACCCGCAGCGCCATATTGGCTCTGGCTTTATTGGCCATCGATATCTGGTGGCTGCATTTGCCCGCCTTTTTAAAGTCCGTTCACTGGCTGTCCATGCTGCCCACCATCAACTCGTTGCTGTTTCTTCTGCTATTCGTGGGCTACCTGGTCCTCATGTGGGCCTTTTCTTACGAGGCCTACAAAAGCATTTACCAAACAGATATCACCCGGGGAAACTATGTCTATTCCAACCTGGCTTTCAGTATCCCGGTCCTGATTCCCTGGGTCCTGTTGTTCGGCATCACCGATATTGTTCAGTTGCTGCCATTTGAGCTTCCCAAACGGATTCTGAACGACCCCATGGGCCAGATCGTCTATTTTTTGATTTTTCTGGTGGTCGCCGCCATCTTCGCGCCATTGTTGATCCAGCGCTTCTGGCGCTGCCGGCCAATGGAACCCGGACCGGATCGCAGCCGGATTGAAGCCCTGTGCCGGAAGGCCGGCGTCCGCTATGCCGATATCGTCTACTGGCCCATCTTCGGAGGCCGTATGATCACAGCCGCCGTAATGGGATTGGTCACCCGCTTTCGATACATTCTGGTCACCGACGCCCTGATCAAAATGTTGCGGCCGGACGAACTGGATCAGGTCATCGCTCATGAAATCGGCCATGTCAAAAAAAACCACCTTCTGCTTTACCTGTTATTTTTCATTGGTTTTATGTTGATCGCCTATACCGCCGATCTTGTTTCCGTTTTTTTCCTTTTTTACAATGGCCCGGTACTGCAACTCATCAAATTTTTTAATCAAAATTCTTTCGACTTGCTTTCCACCGTCTCCGCCGTTGTGCTGATTGCATCCATTATCATCTATTTCAGGTTTGTTTTCGGTTTCTTTATGCGCAACTTTGAGCGTCAGGCCGATATCTATGTCTTTGAGCTCTTTCCAACGGCGCGGCCGTTGATTTCAACCTTTGACAAAATCGTCCTTAACAGCGGGCAGCCGGCCGACAAACCCAACTGGCACCATTTCAGCATTCAGCAGCGGGTTGACTACCTGTGGCGATGCGAACAATACCCGGAGTGGATCACCCGCCATAATCGCAAAGTGAAAAGAAGTATTTCGATCTTTATCGCCGCCTTCCTCGTTTTGGCATTGGCCGCCTTTCAACTCAAAAAAGCTGAAGATGGTGTGCAATATTGGATCATCGGCAACGCCAATTACCAAAAACAAAACCTTCAACGTGCAGCTTCCGCCTATGAAATGTCCATCCGGCGGTACGCCAAAAATCCGGAGGCGCTCAACAATCTGGCCTGGCTTCTGGCCACCAGCGGGGCCAAAGATCTGCACGATCCCCATAAGGCGCTGAAATACGCCCAAAGAGCCATTGCCCTTAAAAAGGCGCCCCACATCTGGGATACCCTGGCCGAAGCGCTCTTTGCCAACGGCCGTATCGCCGAAGCCGTCGAGGCTGAAAAACAGGCCCTGCAAATGGCCCCCGAAGATCGTCACATCTATGAGAAACAATTGGCCAGATTCAGGGATGCCCTTGCCCGCTTGCAGTGATCTTTGCAAAC
>JBFFHG010000331.1:0-5002 GCA_041557055.1 Desulfosarcinaceae bacterium | reverse complement strand
TGATCTCTTTGACGATATCCGAATCAGGCTTGGTTACGCCCGCCTTGAGAACGATAAAGCCGACCGGTACCTGACCCTTGAGTTGATCGTCCACGCCCAGAACCGCGCATTCGGCCACATCCGGATGATCGGCCAAAACCTCTTCCATGGCGCCGGTGGAGAGGCGGTGACCCGCCACGTTGATGATGTCGTCTGTGCGGCTCATCACGAAAGCATAGTCGTCTTCATCGATGAAGCCGGCGTCGGCTGTTTTGTAATAGCCGGGGAATTCTTCGAGATAGGATTCCAGGTAACGTTTATCATTTTGCCACAGGGTGGGCAGGGTGCCCGGCGGCAGAGGCAATTTTACCACAAGCGCACCGATATCGCCGGCTTTGAGCGGCGTTTTGCTTTCCGGGTCCAATACTTGCAAATTCCATCCCGGCGCTGCTTTGGTGGGCGAGCCCGCCTTGACCGGGAAGTGATGCAGGCCCATGCAGTTGGCGGCTATGGCCCAACCGGTTTCGGTCTGCCACCAATGGTCGATGACCGGTACGCCCAATAGCTTGCGGGCCCATTTCAAGGTGTCCGGGTCCAATCGCTCACCCGCCAGGAACAGGGTTTTAAAGTTGGACAGGTCATAGTTTTTCATCAATTCGCCCTTGGGGTCCTCACGCTTAATGGCACGAAAAGCGGTGGGGGCCGTGAAAAGCGCTTTTACCTTGTGTTGGGAGATGACACGCCAGAAGACACCGGCATCGGGCGTCCCCACGGGCTTGCCTTCGAACAGAATGGTGGTGCAGCCCGCCAGGAGCGGCGCATAGACGATATAGGAGTGGCCCACGACCCAGCCCACATCCGAAGCCGCCCAATAGACATCGCCGGCTTCCACATTGTAGATGTTTTTCATGGTCCATTTAAGGGCCACGGCATGGCCGCCGTTGTCCCGGACAACACCCTTGGGTTGGCCGGTGGTACCTGATGTGTAGAGAATATAGAGGGGATCTGTGGCCCCAACCGCCACACACTCGGCCGGCTGGGCGGCCATGACGGCCTCCCTCCAGTCCACGTCGCGGCCGGCGGTCATCTTGGCGGTTTCCATGGAACGCTGCAAGATGATGCATCTGCTCGGTTTGAAGTCGGCCATATGGATGGCGCCGTCCAGGAGTGGTTTGTAGGGAATCACCTTTTTGACCTCGATGCCGCAACTGGCCGAAACGATCACTTTGGGCTTGGCATCGTTGATGCGGGTGGCCAGTTCCTTGGCGGCGAATCCGCCGAATACCACGGAATGGATGGCGCCCAGACGGGCGCAGGCCAGCATGGCGATAGCCGCTTCCGGGATCATCGGCATATAAATGACCACCCGATCCCCCTTTTCTACCCCTTGATTTTTCAAGGCACCGGCAAACAGGGCCACGTCATCGCGCAAGGCGGAGTACGTGTATTTTTTTATGGTATCCGTCACGGGGCTGTCGTAAATCAGGGCGGTTTGATCTGCCCGGCCGTTGTCCACATGGTAATCCAGGGCGTTATAACAGGTGTTCAATCGGCCGCCGGCAAACCAGTGATAAAAAGGTGGGTTGCTTTCATCCAGCACCTTATCCCAGCGTTTCATCCAGGAGATCTCTTCAGCAGCCTCACCCCAGAATTCATTCGGTGAATTGATGGACCGGTCATAAGCGGATTGATACGGATTGGTCATGGCCTTTCTCCTTTTGGATGTTGACGGACCTCCTGATTGAAATACTTGGGAATTTATTTCAAAGCCCTTGAAGCCTTGAGAGCTTCAAGATTGATGCGTCCGGTGCGAATCGCACCGGACGCAGGACGGAACGTGTGGTATCGTAGCTGTTTTCCAAACGACATCTGGGTCGTGTTTCATCCGGGGAGAGGTACCAGGCAGAGTCAGGATTGGATGTGAACAGATCAACGGTCTATATCCACTGTGGCGGTTCAGCATCAGGGCGTGAAGCAATAGCGTGGGTGCGCTGTTTTCCCGGTACCTGATTTTACCTATAGAAAAAGCAACAAAGAAAGTCAAGATAAATGATGAATGTTATACAGTGGATGAATGTAACAACAGGAGGTGATATCAATAAAATTAATTTAACGAATGGCGCAATCCGCAACCAGAGGCGCCGCCAGGCGTTGCAGGGCGATCATCTGTTCCATGGACAGCGCGGTGGCGGCGGTTCCAAAATATTCGGGGGCGAGCATGGCGCAAGAGCTGCAATTCTGGAGGATGTATCGCTGCGCGCCCTTAATGGCCCGAGCCATGCGCTGGATCAGGGGGGCATCCACAAAGGGCGGCACGCAGGTGGTGCGGAATTCATAATCCACACCGCCGGTCATGATGGTGTGAATGCTTTGCAAAATGGCCTCCCCCGTATCTTCAGGGCACAAAGGCGGACCGTAGTTGTCCGGGGCGGTTTTGAGATCCATGGCGATGTAGTCCACCAAGCCGGCGTGAATAAGCGCCTTCAAAATTTCGGGGCGGCTGCCGTTGGTGTCCAGCTTGACGGCCAGCCCCAGGTTCCGGAGCGTCCGGCACAATTGGGGCAGATCGGCCCACAAGCACGGTTCGCCGCCGGTGATCACCACGCCGTCCAGGAAGTCGCGCCGCCCTTTAATAAAGGCGGTCAACTCCGCCATGGCGATACGCACAGGGTATTCTCCCCGGGCGAGCTGCGGATTGTGGCAATAGGGGCAGGTGAAATTGCAGCCCGTCAGGAAAACAACGCAACTCACCCTTCCCGGAAAGTCGATCAGGGATGTTTTTTGGAGGCCGGCGGCTGTTAGTTGCGGCATGGCGTTGTCAGGAATCGGTTTTTGCTTCAGGGTTTAAAGTTCAGGGCTTTTATGAAATACGAATTGCCTTCAAAAATGGACTTTGAACAACGAACATGTTCGGGCTTCAGGGCAGTGGTACATTGCCCAGGCCGCCGGAGCCGGCGGCCTGATAAATTCGACCAACTTGATAAACGCATTCTTCCCTTTTAAGAATTGTGGCTACCGCTGTCTGGATTCGGCCCGCAGCGTGGCTGCCTGCTCTTGGGGGATGGAAAGGTCCACCGCCGACTGCCCGGCTGCTGGTTTTACCTTGGGCTTGACCGCCACTGCGGCGCTCACTCCCGGATCTATGGAGTCGGTGCGGAAGGTGCGGCGCATTGCGTACTCGGCCTGCTTGCCGTCATTCCACTGCTTGACGGGCCTCAGATAGCCCACCACCCGGGAGTAGATCTCCGTCTCCTGATTGCAACGGGAGCAGCGTGGCTGTTCGCCGCGCAAATAACCGTGTGACGGGCACACGCTGAAGGTGGGGGTCAGGGTGAAATAGGGCAGGTGGTAATTTCCGGCGATTTTGCGCACCAGCGATTTGACGGCCGCCGTGTCGGTAAGCTGTTCGCCCAAAAAGATGTGCAGCACGGTTCCGCCGGTATACTTGGTTTGCAATTTGTCCTGAAGCTGCAAGGTCTCATAAAGATCGTCGGTGAAATTGATCGGCAACTGGGTGGAGTTGGTATAGAAAGGGGCGGCCCCCTTGCCGTGTTCCACCTCGTTGGCGCATTTGATGCGTTTGTGTTTTTGTTTGTCGATCATGGCCAGCCGGTACGAGGTGCCCTCTGCGGGGGTGGCCTCCAGGTTGAAGATGTCGCCGCTTTCATCCTGGATTTGAGAGAGCCTCTCCCGCATCCGGTCCATCACATTCAGGGCAAAGGCCTGGCCCTCCATGGACCCGATGTCTTTTCCCAGGAAATTCAGGCAGGCTTCGTTCATGCCGATAATGCCGATGGTGGAAAAATGGTTTTTCCAGAAGGTGCCCGCGTTCTGCTTGATTTCCCGCAGGTAGAACCTCGAATAGGGGTATAGGTTCTTCTCCGTGAATTTTTCCAGAACCTTGCGCTTGATGGAAAGGCTCTCGACGGCCAGGGCGATGCGACTGTTCAGCAGTTCGAAAAATTCTCTTGCATTTTTGGCCAGGTGGCCGATACGCGGCAGGTTGATGGTGACCACGCCGATGGAGCCGGTCAGCGGATTGGCACCGAACAGGCCGCCGCCGCGTTTGAGCAGCTCGCGGTTGTCCAGGCGCAGCCGGCAGCACATGGAGCGGGCGTCTTCCGGCGACATGTCGGAGTTGACGAAGTTGGAAAAGTAAGGGATGCCGTACTTGGCCGTCATCTGCCAGACCGGTTCCAGGTTGGGATTGTCCCAGTCGAAATCCGCCGTGATGTTGTAAGTGGGAATGGGGAAGGTAAACACCCTTCCCTTGGCGTCGCCCTCCATCATCACTTCGGCAAAGGCGCGGTTGATCACATCCATTTCCGGCTGGAATTCGCTGTAGGTCTGGGACTGCTCTTTGCCTGCCAGAATCACCGGATGGTCTTTGAGGAGACTGGGCACATAGAGATCCATGGTGATATTGGTAAAGGGCGTCTGGAATCCCACCCGGGTGGGAATGTTGATGTTGAAGATGAACTCCTGAAGGGCCTGTTTGACTTTTTTGTAGTTCAGTTTGTCAAACCGGACAAAAGGGGCCAGAAGGGTGTCGAAGTTGGACAGGGCCTGGGCGCCGGCCGCTTCCCCCTGCAGAGTGTAAAAAAAGTTCACAATCTGGCCCAGAGCCGAACGCAGATGCCGGGGCGGGGCGCTTTCCACCTTGCCCTCCACCCCTTTGAAGCCGTTCACCAGCAGATCCTTCAGATCCCAGCCCACACAGTAAACAGATAACAGGCTCAGGTCGTGAATATGCAGATCGCCGCGTTTGTGGGCCTGCCGGATTTGGGGCGGGTAGATTTTGTTGAGCCAGTATTCGGAGGTCACATCCGAGGAAATATAGTTGTTGAGTCCCTGCAAAGAGTAGCACATGTTGCTGTTCTCTTTGATTTTCCAATCCAGGCGCTGAATATAGTGGTCCACCAGGTCCAGGTTGGCCTTGGTGGCGATGCTGCGGATCTGGGCATGCTGCTCGCGGTAGATGATATAGGCCTTGGCGGTGGTATGGTAGGGCGAATCAAGCAAC
>JBFFHG010000330.1:0-5006 GCA_041557055.1 Desulfosarcinaceae bacterium | reverse complement strand
GTTTTCCATTTAACAAATTGACACCTGTGTGCGGCAGGCATATATGAGGAATAGAAACAAGTCAGGAGAAAGTTATGCGCCGTTTTGTGATATTTCTCGGTATGGGTATGGTACTGACGGCCTGCGCCCATTGGTTTGTGGAGCCATACCCGGGTTTGGTCGAGACGGAAAAACCATTGGTGGCCGACTGCTTCTTGCTGGGGGTGGTTGCGGAAACAGCCGATGGGGCCAATCCATTTTCCCCTGCCGCTGGAGCCAATATGGTTTTGAAGGTGAGAGAGCGGGCCGGCCAATTGGGGGCCACCCATATTGTCTGGTTGCACAAAACAGCCACCATGGCCACGGCCGAAGCCTATCAGTGCCGGTAAAATCCATATCGGATCGTTTTTCCATGCTGTTTGCCGGAATTCGGATTAATCCTTAGTGAAGCCGACCTTTACGATAGCGGTGCGATCACTGGTCGAACATCTGTTGCGCAGCGGTGATTTGCGTTTCGATTTTTTCGGTTCGGTCAGCGCCGTTGAGGGAATCCGGGCCCACCAGCAAATTCAGCGCCAACGCCCTGAAGGGTATCAGGCGGAAGTGCCGGTGCGTTTCACCAAGGCGCATGAGGCGTTTCACCTTTGTGTGACAGGCCGTATCGACGGCGTTCTGGTTGAAGATTCCAGAATTATCATCGAAGAGATCAAGAGTACCCGGCGTTCACTGGCGGATTTGGAACAGAGCCCCAACCTGGTTCATTGGGGGCAGGTCCAATGCTATGCCTATATGTGGGCTGTGCAGGAAAAGGTCTCTTCGGTTGTGGTCCGTTTGACTTATATGAATCTGGATAGCGGCAAGGTCCGCGAACTGGAGCGGTCATTGGATATGGCCGCTCTGGCCTCCTTTTTCAATGAACTGCTGGATCGCTACATGAGTTGGATGGCCAACATGGCCAAGTGGATCAATTTGCGCGATCAATCCATCCGGCAGCTTTTATTTCCCTTTGAAAAATATCGTTCCGGACAACGGGAGATGGCGGTTGCCGTGTTTCGAACCATTCGAGACAGAGGCCATTTGATCGTGCAAGCGGCCACCGGCATCGGCAAGACCATGGGGGCCCTTTTCCCGGCCATTAAAGCGCTGGGTGAAAAGTTGATGGAGAAGGCGGTGTTCCTGACAGCGCGAACCACCGGCCGTTTGGCGGCCGAATCCGCTTTGCGCAAGCTCACGGAGCAGGGATTGCGGATAAAATCGGTGACCCTGACGGCCAAGGACAAGATCTGTTTTTTTCCACAAAGCGCCTGCACACCCGACGAGTGTGAATGCGCCAGGGGGTATTTTGACAGGATCAACGCAGCCCTTTTGAAGGCTTTGGACAATGATGCCTGGACCCGCGACACAATTGAACGGATCGCCAGGGAACATCGCGTCTGCCCATTTGAGTTCTCCCTTGAGTTGGTGAACTGGGCCGATTGTGTGATTTGTGACTACAATTACGCTTTTGCGCCGGGGGTTATGTTGCAGCGCCTCTTTGAAGAGGAGAGCGGACGGCATGTTGTGCTGGTGGATGAAGCGCATAATCTGGTGGATCGCTCACGGGAGATGTTTTCGGCCCAACTGGACAAACAATCGGTTTTGGGGTTGCGGCGCCTCGTTAAGGAGGAGCTGACCGGTGTCTATCGCGCTTTGGGGCGGATCAATGCCTGGATGGCCGCGGCGCGGCGACGTTGTAACGAAGCAGACCAATCCATGGTGGATGCAGAGTTGCCGGTGGAGTTGATTGATCGGCTAAGGGGCTTTTTGAGCAGGGCTGAAAAATGGCTGGCGCTTAATCTGCGCACCCCCTTCCGGGATACGCTCCTGGAATTTTTCTTTGAGGCCTTGCGCTTTGTGCGCGTGGCCGAAAGCTATGATCAGCGCTATATTGTGATTTGCCAAGGCAGTGGCAAAGCGTTGCGCATTAAATTGTTCTGTATGGACCCGTCGCATCAGTTGCGTCAATCCTGGCTGCGCTGCCGGGCGGCCATACTGTTTTCAGCCACTTTGACGCCGGGGGGCTATTTCCAATCGATTTTGGGGTGCGGCGAAGAGACGGCCATGCTGAATCTGCCTTCGCCTTTTGCGTCAACCAATCTGGCGGTATTTGTTGCGGATCAAATTTCGACCTTTTACAGGGAACGGGAGAATTCATGCCGATCGGTGACCCGCACCATTGCCAACCTGGTGCGACAGCGCAAGGGGCACTATATGTTCTACTTTCCATCCTATGAATATATGCGCATGGTTTATGAACATTTTTCCTTGGAATGCGCTGAAGTTGGAGCCGTTATGCAGACGCCGGAGATGGGTGAGCAAGATCGCATCCAATTTCTTTCTCATTTCAAAAAGGAGGTGCGCCATACCCTGGTGGGGTTTGCCGTCATGGGCGGCATCTTTGGTGAAGGTATCGATCTGAAAGGTGAGCGTCTGACCGCAGCGGTCATTGTGGGGGTCGGCTTGCCGGGAATCAGCCTGGAGCGGGATCTGATAAGGGACTATTACAACGGGGCTGGAGGGGGCGGGTTTGAATTCGCCTATCAGTATCCGGGGATCAATCGTGTATTGCAGGCCGCCGGGCGTGTGATCCGGTCTGAAAATGATCAGGGCGTAATTCTCTTAATTGATAGACGGTACAGTCAGTATCGTTATCGGGCGCTTATGCCACCGCACTGGCAATTGCAAGTCATCGGCGATGAAGCGGGATTCATGGAACAGCTCCGCTCTTTTTGGGAGAGAGGCTAGGGCTCAATTTGTGTTTTGGGGGCATCAAATATTGTTTTTGGCTGAGCCGTTGTTCTGAATCTGTACGCAGTACTGGCGCCAGGCGCATTGGTGCTGCTCACAGTCGGACAATCCCGTCCGGAAGCAGTCTTCATATCCTTCGGTTCTCTGAAGGCTTCGAATCATGGCTATAATGTCTACATGGCAATTCTGTTGCGATGCATTTTCCGCGATATTCGGCATAGGGCAATCGTCTGGCGCATTCTCTCTCAATTCCGAAGGTTGAGAGCAATTGCTTTTTGGTGTTTCACCCATCTTAGATTCCGTTTACCCAGATCGGCTCATCTCTGCATGATATTATATACCGAACAGCAATTTTAATGTCTTCAATACCAAGTGGAACGAAACGCCGTCGAAGCTGGGAAAAAATCCCAAAAAATGGGGAAAAAGTCACATTTCAAATGGATGGATCAATGGGGAACAATTTTCAATTGATCCATCCCCCCTTTTTATTTTCACATTGCTCGCGTTAACAAACGTTCAATGCGCTGGCAAAAGGAGAGGCGATCTGAAAACGGCTCTCCTCTGAAAAATCCACGGCTGTGTAAACATTGCTCTCTTTACGGGCCAGTTGCATACCCTGGATCTCCTGGATCAACTGGCAATTTTTCAGGCATTCGTCTTTGGGAAAGTTCTTTTTTTGACAGTCCTTGCAGGGAGACGAAATCATGGCGGCTCCTTTCTTTAGGTTTGGTATAACTGTCTAATAATGTTATAAAAGAAACAATGTCTCGCACTCATGGATACCACTATACGCAGTCCCATTATCAAAGTAAATAAAGCCGCTGTCTCATTTTAATAGGGTATTTGGGCTATTCATAGGGATTATTCCCAGGTGCGGGGTTTTGTTGTATCGTGATTTTGGGTGGCGGGAGACCGTTGTGTTGAGGTTGCGTCTAAAAAAGATTGGTGTTTTATGCGTCCGGATTTGTTCGATGCTAAACTGTGAAAAAACAGCCGTCGTGATTCTATTTTACTCTTTCCACAAATCAACGTCGATCAACCCCAGGCGGGCGGAGTATCGCACCAGTTCCATGGTCGTGTGGATGTCCAGCTTGCGCATGATGTTGGTGCGATGATTCTCCACGGTTTTGATGCTGATGCAGAGCTTTTCGGCAATTTCAGATTTGTTTTGGCCTTCGGCCAGCAGGCGCATGACCTCCTGCTCCCGGGCGCTTAGTTTCCCGTAGCCCGAATCGCTGACCTTGGCCTCTTTCACGGGAGACTGCATCAATTTGGCCACCACCTCCTGAGAGATGCTGCTGTCGAGGTAGTATTCGCCGGCGGTAACGGCTTCCAGACCATGCGCCAGGCGTTCAGCCGCCGATTCTTTGACCACATAACCCGTGGCGCCGGCCTGAAAAGCCTCCACGATATAATCAATTTTGGAGTGCATGCTTAAGATCATGATTCTTGTATTCGGCGATTGCATTCGAATTTTACGGGCCACCTCCATACCGGTGGTGTCGGGCAGAGAGATATCCACCAGGGCGACATCGGGTTTCAACCTCGATATCTTTTCCAACCCCTCTCGGCCGCTTCCCGCTTCATCTATGACATCGAACCGGCTATCGCGTGAAATTATGGTTTTTATTCCTTCGCGAAATAGTGGGTGGTCATCAATGATTAAAATTTTGATTTTCATTGTCACGATAGTGCTCCCGAATCGGAATGGTGATAAAAATAGCCGTGCCTTTTTGCGCGTGTGAACGAATGTCGATGGTGCCGTTGAGCAGCCCCACGCGTTCGACCATACTCTGCAGCCCCATGCGCTTTTCTTTGTGGGATTTGGTTTGCCAGCGTTTGACGTCGAAACCAATGCCGTCATCAATAATTCTCAGCATCAGATTGGGTGATGAGGCCACCAGTCGAATTGTGACGCCTTTGGCTCTGGCGTGTTTCTTAACATTATAGAGCGCTTCCTGGATGAGCCGGTAGAGGTTGATTTGAATGTCGTCTTCCAGGGAGAGGTCGTCCAGTCCGGCTGCGATAAAATCTATCTTGAGATTGTTGGCCTGGGAAAAATCTTCGCAATAGGTAAACAGGGTGCGGACCAGACCGAATTGGTCCAGACCGGGCGGACGCAGATCATAGGCCAGGTTGCGGACTTCGGAGATGGAGCGCTGCAGTATCTGGATCAGGTTCTGAGCCTGCCTCTGGAACGTTTCATCTCCCTTGAAATTCCCGTTGAACAAGGTCTGCAG
>JBFFHG010000329.1:0-5008 GCA_041557055.1 Desulfosarcinaceae bacterium | reverse complement strand
GCCATAACATTGGTATCGACATATACCGGGTAAACCGGATCAGGCACCGCAACTTTCACGTCACCTGAAAAAATCTCTTGAATATTGCCCGTATCGCATTTGGCGCCATCGGAAATGAAAATCTCGTCCGCACAGATATCCACCCCCCTGGCCTTGAAATCCACGGCACCAATCGCCTCGCGCAGAAAATCGTACCCCCGCTCGGGCCCATACCCCCTGAAACTCCGGTGGTCGGCCATCTCGTCCACGGCCGCGTGGAAGGCCTTGATGCAGACATCCGGCAGGGCGCAAGTGACATCCCCAAGCCCCATTTTAATGACGTTTCTGTCCGGATTGTCCTTTTGAAATGCTTTTGTTCGGTTAATCACCTCGGTAAAAAGATATGATGACTGAAGTTTTAAATAATTCTCATTTACCCGAATCATATTTCACCACCTCATGCAGTGTGAACTCCATAACGGAGTTGGTTGTTTCCATTCACCAATCATAATCTTTTAATAACCCGCAATTGGCTGAAAGGGCCCGCGCAAAAACGGTTCGGTGCTTGCGGCGTCCGGATTTAGGTTGGGGTTGCCCGATCTGAGAATGCAAAACCGCAGGAAAAACCGTTCTATTTCCAGAATTCTGCAACCGAAGACCGGGCGAAGATGGCCTGAAACAGGAAAGCATAGAGTGCCATTTTTTGCGCGGGCCCTAAAATTTCACAGTTGAACGGATGGATCCTATTTAGTCGTTTTATAGACAAATTTATCGTACTCGCCTTCGATCATTCGATATACATGCTTATCTTCGGGAAATCTTGCGTTGCGAACATCATCACAATACTGTCTCATTGCGTCTGTTATGGTTTCGGCAATATTACAATATTTTTTAACGAACTTGGGCGTGAATGCCTGGAACTGCCCGATCAAATCACTGACGATCAATAACTGGCCATCACAAGGAACACCGGCACCGATGGAAAGGACGGGAATCGTCAATTTCCCATGGATATAGGCTGTAACTTCGGGCGGTACAGCTTCAACCAACAGCATTTTTGCACCGGCCTCCTGCACGGCCAGTGCATCTTCAATCACCTTTTCGGCACTTTCAGCGGTACGGCCCTGGGCTTTGTGGCCACCAAGCTGTCCGGAGCTTTGAGGCGTCAACCCAATATGACCGATAACCAAAATGCCGGCATCGGTAATGGCCTTGATACGGGAGGCGACCCTTACACCGCCCTCCAGCTTGATGGCATCGACACCGGACTCCTTTATGAAACGGCCCGCATTTATCACAGCCTGCTCATCACTGACCTGATAGCTTAGAAAGGGCATATCTCCGACAATAAAGGTTTTGGGCGCGCCTCTTCTGACAGCGTCACAATGCACGATACATTGGTCCATACTTACCGGCACAGTGCTTTCATATCCATACACGCACATGCCGAGTGAATCGCCGACCAACAGCATATCCAGACCGGCCTCCTCGGCAAATTGCGCCGTGGGGAAATCGTAACTGGTCAGCCAGCAGATTTTTTGCTGCGCTTGTTTCATCTGATAAAAATCGTGGATCATCAATTTCTTTTTTGCCATGTTGTGAACTCCTTTTAAATAAACCAACGATGTGGGGATATTCGGATTGATTGCGTTCCTGACAAATTACCGCCAAGCCATTGTCCGCTTTTCAGAACAACTTGCGGCCCATTTACATTGATGTGGGGTCAGCCAGACTGCACGGCAGGTTCACCTGACATTTTGCGCAGCCATGGCTGCGTTCGCCAAGGCCGAGCTTGATACGATGATCCCAGTTAAAATTAAGGCGTTTATTACAGCGATGGCGGTCTATCCCCCCAACACTTACTGCCGATACCGGGCAACGGTCGACACATTGGAGACACGTCTGACCGACTTTGTGCAAACATAACTCCTCTTTTGAAACCAAAGGGTGATCGCCGATATCGGCATTGGTAACCAGACTTCCCATGCGACCGGCACAGCCGGAGGGCGTGATGAACTGAGCGTTGATCCCAAAACGTCCCAAATCGCACAAATAGCCCAGATGCTTGTGAGACCAGCGCGCCACCAGTTTTTTTTCATCGAAATTTTCAGTTGCCGGCGTCAGCACAACATCATAGCCGTTTTCTTCAAGCATGGCTTTCAAGTGCTCACAGGATCTTTCGATTAACTGGTTGGTGACCTCGTAGGCAATCCCCCAGTTTGGGCAGGGATATTTTCCGGAATGATTTTCTTCCACCAATTCGGATTTGAATGGAACGAAAAAGACAATCACTGTTTGGGCTGACGCCATCAACTCTTGGGGCAACCAATGATTGTCCGTCGCGATTTCAGGCAACTTATGGAACCGTCCGTCAACGCGACCGGTTGCCAACAGGGGGGGACGCCACCAATCTCTTTCATTAAATTTTTCGGCGTATTCACTTACAAAGAGAGTCAGCGACTGCCGCAGGCCGCTGATGCTTATCGGCATATTCATGAGCAACTCCTTGAACCTGATATGGATATGCACGGATCGCAATCCGTGCATATCCATATATTTCTTTATTTTACATCTATATCTTTTGTTAGCATGTAATACTCCATCCTGGAGGTTACCCATCCGGAAACCCTTTTATTATAAGCGCTTACAATTCTGGGGTAACAAATATAGGAGATGTAATTCTCTTTATCGATCATTGCCGCCGCCAGCTTGGCGTACTCGATTCTTTTGGCGGGATCTGTTTCAACATTAAAACCGTTAATGACCTTTCCAATCCCGGGATCGGAGATATGCCCATAGTTGTAAGGCGACGTGGGGTTTATAAAGGCATTGAGGTAATAACTGGCATCGCCTCTTGGAACGGCAAACACGGAGTACATGGTCAAATCCCAATCATTATTGGCTGACAGCCAATTATCGATATTGTCCGCAAGCTGGATACGCAAATCGATGCCGAGCTGCATGGCGTTGGATTGAATCACCTGGGCGATCGCCGGAAATTCCGGCTGTGAGGTATAACACATAAACGTTAACTTGATGGGGGTGCCGTCGGCATTAACAACTTTATTTTTAACGACTTTCATTCCGGCGGCCTTAAAAAAGCCCATCGCCTTATCCAACCCAAAGGCATGTTCCGAATATTTCGGTGCAAAACTGAAATCTTCGACAAACGGCCCCTTGGCAGGATCTGCCTGCCCCATCATGATGATGTCCACGATCTCCTGCCTGTTGATCAATGCATCCAGCCCCTTACGGAAATTTGCCTTCATGGTCAGGGGGCGCGTCGTATTGTAAATCACATTATGGACGCGAATGCCTTTCACAGCATCGACTTTCAGGTCCGGCATGGCGGAAATGGTTTCCAGAGACTCCGAAGCAGGTTTGAAAATAACATCAGCCTGACCCGACTGCAAAGAAAGCAATCTCGAATTTGAATCTTCATTGGTAATAAAGAGCGCTTTGTCCAGCTTTACGTCACCATCCCAGTAGTTTTTATTTTTTACCAATTTGATTTCAGCATGCGGCCGGAAGCTCTCCACGACAAAGGGGCCGGTACCAATTGGCCGGGTATCCGGATTGGGAGCATCCGCCTTCAAAATTGCCGTCTGGGGATGACCGAATTCGGAGGCCAAACCCGGGTGCACCTCTGTCGTAAAGATTTTTAAAACCTGCCCCTGGGCGGTCATGGTTGCAATTTTTAATGTGTTTTTAAGACCTTTGCTTTTATCCATAAGTCTTGCTATGGAATCTTTGACCGCTTTGGCATCCAAAGGCGTTCCATCGCTGAACTTGACATTGTCCCTGATTTTGAATTCCCAATTCACGCCGTCGCGGCTCTGCCACGATTCCGCAAGCCAGGGCAGAACCTTCAAGGTATCATTATCAACCCGAACCAACGTTTCAAGGATGCCCGCCCTTAAGGAAGTATAGCGTCTATCAACGGCCGGATCGAGAATATTGGTTGAAAAATTAAATAGATAAGTAAGTTTTTTTTCTGCCAACGCCATTTGGTGGGTCACTATCACGGCCAACAAAACTATCGATAGAACGAACATTTTCTTCATGATTGGATCCCCCTTATGTAAGTATTGTGTGAAACCATGAACCTATATAAGCCCCTGGTCCTTAAGCATCCACGTTATTTCCTGCACTTGAAAATCGGCCAATTCATTGGCAAGCGGCGGCAGGCATCTGCTGGAATCAATGATTCCCATTAACTGCAGGGCCACCTTATGGCATCGATGCCACTTGTTGTAAAAGCCGCAGTCATTCCATGGAACGATCTTATCGTTGTACAATTTTCTTGCCTTATCAATCTCGCCGGCCTGAACAAGCGACAGCAGGCGCGAGTTGGCTTCCGGAAAAACAGCCGCCGTGGCCGTTGAGATACCGTGGGCACCAAGCAACAGATATCTTAACGTGTATGTATCCGCCCCAACAAAAACAAATAACCGATCACCAAAATATTGTGTGATTGTTTTAAGCAATTCACAATCATTCCAGGCATATTTCATATGGGCAATGCGTTTCCCGTCGACAAGCTGTTTCAGAACCTCAAAGGGGATAAGATCATCTTCCTGGGAATAAGGCACAATGGGAATTTTGACAGCATCGGTTATAGCCACATAATGGTCAACCAGTTCGGTGTCGCCGTATGGTTTTCTTCCTCTGAATTTTGGATTGAAGGTTAAAATCGCATCAGCACCCAACTCTTCAGCTTTTTTACATTTATCGATCGCCTGTCTCGTCCCCAGGGCCGGTGCCCCGACAATCAACGGACCTCTTCCATTCATGTGCTCGACCGCAATTTTAATGACCTTGGCTTCATCATCGTTCGACATGAGGTAGCCCTCACCGATGGCAGCGGTGACACCGACACCAGAACAACCATTTTCAAGGTCATAATCAATGATTTTGCGCAATCCTTTTTCATCTATTCTGCCGTCATCGGTCAAGGGGGTGGGGATAAGCGCGATAGCACCTTTTAACGCCTTCATTTGTATCTCCTTTTAAAAAAATGGTTTATGAT
>JBFFHG010000328.1:0-5009 GCA_041557055.1 Desulfosarcinaceae bacterium | reverse complement strand
GAAGTGGTTTCAAAACCTTCCATGAGACCCGGCGTCAAGGCCGGATATGAGATTCAAACCAATGAATGTATTGAGTATTTTAAATTCCGAACTCTCTGACGATAAAATTCAGGAAAATAAAAATGAAGAAAATTGTTGAATGTGTTCCCAACTTTTCAGAGGGCCGCAACAAAGAGACGATCGAGGCCATTGCGGAAGCTATCAAAAACACCGATGGGTGCACCTTGCTGGATGTTGATCCCGGCGTCAGCACGAATCGTACGGTTTACACCTTTGTGGGGGACCCCAATGCGGTGATCGAGGGCGCACTCAGTGCCGCAAGGGTGGCGCGCGCGCGCATCGACATGTCAAAACACAAAGGTGAACATCCACGCTTCGGGGCCATGGATGTGTGCCCGTTCATACCGGTTTCAAACACCACCATGGAAGAGTGCGTCCGGATTGCCGAGGATTTTGGCAGCCGGCTTGCCAAAGAGCTGCAAGTTCCTGTTTATCTTTACGAGCATGCTGCCAGGCATAGCTATCGCGCCAAGCTGCCCGATATCCGCAAGGGCGAATACGAGGCTTTGCCTGAGCGCCTTAAAGACCCGATGTGGAAGCCTGATTTCGGCCCGATGGCGTTGGTACCCTCCTGGGGTGCCACCGCAACAGGCGCCCGCATGTTTCTGCTTGCCTATAACGTCAATATTTTAGGCACCTCGAGCCAGGCCCATCGCATTGCCTTGAACCTTCGTGAAGCCGGCCGTGGTGCGGATCAGCCCGGCCGCCTCAAAGAGGTCAAGGGCATGGGGTGGTTTGTGGATGAATACAATATGGCCCAGGTTACCGTGAATCTGACCGATTATAAGATCACGCCCATCCACGTGCTTTTTGAAGAGGTTAAAAAGGATGCGCAAGCCCTCAACATAGGGTTGGCCGGATCCGAGCTTGTCGGGCTTATTCCTTTGGAGGCCCTCTTGATGGCCGCTGATTATTATATTGAGCGAGAAAACCTATTTATCTATGAGGAAGATCAGAAGGTGCGTCTGGCTGTTGAGCGGCTGGGGTTGAATTCGGTGGCAAGGTTCAACCCTGCTGAGCGAATCATTGAATATGCGGTAGCTGAAAAACCGGATGAGCCTCTGGTCGCCATGAGCCTGCGAGGGTTTGTCCAAGAGGTGGCGTCGCGGTCAACAGCGCCGGGCGGAGGTTCGGTATCCGCGCAGATAGCGGCAGTGGGGGCCGGGCTGGGTGCGATGGTGGCAAAACTTACTTACGGTGTGCGAAAATTCGAGAATCTTGACGGAAAAATGCGCCGGATTATCCCGCCGCTGCACGCTATCAGCCAGAAGTTGATTCCCATGATCGATGCCGACACCAACGCATTTGCCGATTATGTGAATGCCTTGCGTTTGCCCGGAAAAACAGAAGAACAAAAGATCGCCCGTCAAAAAGCCATTCAAAATGGGCTCAAAACCGCTGTTCAGGTGCCGCTGAGCACCATGCGCCTTGGAGATGAGGCCTGGAGCGCCATGGCGGAGATCGCCAAATACGGCAACATTGCTTCAAAATCAGATGTCCAGGTCGGCGTTCGGGCCCTTGAATTGGGCATATGGGGGGCATGGCAGAACGTGCGTATCAACCTCAACAACATAACGGATGAAACCTACAAAACGGCAATTCTGAAAGAAGCAGACGCACTGGCCGACCGTGCAAAAAACAACTGCACGGAAATATTGGAAATACTGGAAAAGCGTTAAGGTGGCGCATTTGGAATCACCTCAAAAAGTGTAAGGCAATGACCATGACATTACCGCAGCAATTCGAGTCCCTTTGGTTGGAGTGCCACTTGGCAACAATGGCGGATAAAGAAGGGTACGGAATAATAAAGGACGGAGCTGTCGCCGTGGATAAGGGCCGTATTATCTGGATAGGCCCTGTCGGCCGGCTGCCGGCCGACGCCGCCGGCAAGGCGAAAAACATTCAACGGTTGAACGGTGCCTGGGTCACACCTGGGCTGATTGATTGCCACACCCACCTGGTGTATGCCGGCAACCGCTCAAACGAATTTGAAATGCGGCTGAACGGCGCCAGTTACCAGGAGATTGCCGAAGCCGGCGGCGGCATACTGAGCACGGTGAACGCTGTGCGCAAGGCCGGAGAAGAGGCGCTGTTCGATCAGAGCTTGCCGCGCCTCAAGATGATGATGGCCTCCGGTGTTACAACCCTTGAAATCAAAAGCGGTTACGGTCTCGATACAAAAAACGAAATGAAAATGCTCAGGGTGATCCGTCGCCTGGGGCAAGAATTGCCCATTGACGTGCGGGCGACCTTTTTAGGCGCTCATGCTTTGCCACCTGAATTCAAAGGGCGACCGGATGACTATATCCGCTTGATCGTTGGGGAGATGATTCCGGAGGTGGCCAAACAAAAACTTGCTGAATCCGTGGATGTCTTTTGCGAGACCATGGCGTTCACCCCCGCCCAGACAGAGCGCGTTTTCAAAGCCGCTGCGGACCGGGGGCTGAACATTAAGCTTCACGCGGAACAGCTTTCGGATCTGAAAGGTGCTGTTTTGGCTGCCCGCTATCATGCGTTGAGCGTGGATCATCTAGAATATCTTGATCCGGTTGATGCACCGGCTTTGGCGCACGCAGGTTGCGCAGCGGTTCTTTTGCCGGGCGCATTTTATTTTTTAAGCGAAACATGCAAGCCACCCATCAACGCCCTTCGCCATGCCGGTGTCCCCATGGCCGTCAGTACCGACAGCAATCCCGGCACCAGTCCCTGTTTGTCCCTGCCGGCCATGATGAACATGGGTTGTGTTTTGTTCCGGCTTACGCCGGCAGAGGCATTGGCCGGGGTTACAAAGCATGCTGCCCGGGCATTGGGTCTCCATGACGAGATCGGCACCCTGGCGTGTGGCAAGACTGCCGATTTTGCGATCTGGCAAATCGGCGCCCCAGCGGATCTATCTTACTATCTGGGGGGAAATCCCCTCCGCGCCACGGTTAAGGGCGGGCAGATTTGCACCCAAATTTAATAAACGTGTCATGTGCGTTAAATGAAAAAAGGGATATTTTTTGTTCTCCATGCATGTATAGACATGTAAATATGACTAAGGAGCCAAACAACCACGGGAGGTTAAAATGGATATACTTGTTTGTGTAAAACGGGTTCCCGATACCGCCGAGAACGAATTGGGAGCGTCGGTTCAGGCCGCAGCGGCTTGAACCATTTCATAAACCATAACTTAAAGTGAACTTTTCTCTTTTCATGCTTCAGGAACTATTTTCTTATGAAACTCACAACTGAAGAGCAAAACATACTTGATGGCAGGGATGGCGAAGGGGCCGCTCTGGCCATGAAAATTCTGGTGGGTATTGGTGACGCTTTCGATTCTCCCAAATTGGTTCCGATTTCGCGTGCACACGTTGCCTTGAGCAACCAGGAGGCCGACCTTTGGTTTGCGGAAAAGCTGTCCAAAGCCGGCGGCCGATGTGTTGTTTCCCCCACCGTCAACCCTGGTTTCTGCCTCGATTTTTTTACCTCCCGCAACATGGTCTCGGAAGAAGACGCCCGCCTGATGGAACGTACCACAGCCGCCTACAAAGCACTCGGGGCGCGAATGAATTTCAGTTGCACACCGTACCTGTTCGATAACATCCCCCGGCAGGGGGAGGTGATCGCCTTTTCCGAATCCAGCGCCACGCCCTTTGTCAATGCCGTCTGGGGCGCCCGGACCAACCGCGAATCCTCCCACAGCGCTTTATGTGCCGCGATAGTGGGAAAGGTTCCCGAATACGGGCTGCTGCTGAAAGATAACCGGCGGGCAACGGCCAGGGTTGTTGTCAACGCCGATCTGAACGATGACTTTGCCTATCAGCAGCTCGGTTGGGCGGTTCCCCAAAAAATCGGGCACCGTATCCCGGTTTTTGAAGGCATTTCCAAAAATGTCAGCATGGAGGGGCTCATGAACCTTGGCGCCCAGCTCAATACCGCCGGGGCTGTGCCCATGTACCATATCGTCGGCGTAACGCCCGAGGCCTCCGACCTGGAGGCTGCTCTGCAGGGCAACCCTCCCGAGATCCAAATTCAGATCGACCAGGAAGATCTTGATGCCCAAATCGAAAAATTTTCAGATGAACCCGGCCCCATCGATTTTGTCATGTTCGGCTGCCCGCACCACACCATCGGCCAGGTTCAGGCGGTGGCCCGCATGGTTGACGGTCGGAAACTGAAAACCGAACTGTGGATTCTGACATCGTGCCACACCCTGGAAATGGCCGGACGGATGGGACTGCTGACCATCATAGAAAACGCGGGCGGACACATTATCCCGGATACATGTCCCGACCAGCCGTGCTGGCGGCATTTGAAAGGCAAAAAGGGGGCGACCGATTCGCCCAAATGCGCCTATTATCCCAAGCGCCGGGGTATCCGCTTTGTTGTTCGCGATCTTAAAACCTGTGTGCAAGCCGCTTTGAAAGGATCAATCGGATAATGGCAACCCAAGCCTTCAACTGCCATAGAATTGCAGAGGGTCGCGCTTCAGGTGAAGCGCTTGTTTCAAAAGACGATATCTGCTTCTACATGATCGATCCCAAGACCGGGATCGTGATCGAAAAGGGCCACGCCCTTGAAGGACAATCCGTGGCCGGAAAAGTGCTGGTGTTCCCCGGCGGCAAAGGCAGTTCGGTGGTGCAGGCCGATGGCCTCTATCAATTGCAACTGCACCATAATGCGCCCAGGGCCATGGTCATCCGGCATGCGGATACAGTGCTGGTGGCATCGGCCATCGTCATCGGCATTCCCATGGTCAGCAAACTGCCCCGGGGTTTTTACCAGACGCTCGAGCCCGGCTGCGTGCTGGCGATCGATGCGGATCGCAAAACCGCCGTGATAAAAGGGATGCCGCAGGGCTGCCCCCCAAAGCAAAGGGTTGTTTCGGTATGAGCTGTCCGGGCACCGCCAGCTTTCATTGGGCGTCGTTACTCAGGTATGCCCCCTATCGTTGCAAAGGTCGGAGG
>JBFFHG010000327.1:0-5018 GCA_041557055.1 Desulfosarcinaceae bacterium | reverse complement strand
TGACCCGGCCGCCCATCACCAGAATATTGGCATCGTTGTGGCGTCGACTCAGTGCCGCTGAAAACAAGTCGTTGCATAGCGCTGCGCGCACATGCGCAAAACGGTTGGCCACCATGGACATCCCCAGGCCGGTGCCGCAAAGCAGGATACCGCGAGGGTGGCGGCTTTGTGAAATTTTGGAAGCCACTTGAATGCCGATCCGGGGATAATCCACCGATTCCGGACCGAAGGCGCCCACGTCGTCAACCTCAAACCCCTGATGAATCAATTGAGCCTTGAGGATCTCCTTGAGTTGATAAGCGGCATGGTCGCAACCGATGACAATGGTCGAAGGGCGCATGATTTTCCTCTCCATTCGCATGGTTTCAAGGTGCTGTTAAAATAGCCGGTCTGTCAGAGACGCAACGATTTTCATATCTTTATCAGCGCCGGACCGCAAGAGAAAACCTGGGACGACGGCCCGTTTGCCCGTGACCCCTAAAAAAAAAGCCATTGGCCCGTAGAGTTAGGTGCCAATGGCTTCTTTTTGCAATCAGGCAAAAAATTCACGAGGACCGGATCAAATCTTTAAAATTGACATCTGTAACTTCCGGCCGGACCTGATCAGGGCCGATATTTCTTCAGAATCAACGATGCGTTGGTGCCCCCGAACCCGAACGAGTTGCTCATGGCATATTCCACTTCCGCCTTGCGCGCCTGGTTGGGGATATAGTCCAGATCACACTCTTCACCCGGATTTTCCAGATTGATGGTGGGCGGCAGGATGCTGTTCTGAATGGCCAGGGCGGTGAACACGGTCTCAACACCGCCGGCGCCGCCCAGCAAGTGACCGGTCATTGATTTGGTGGAGCTGATGGCAACCGTCTTGGCCGCATCACCGAAGGCCATCTTAATGGCCCGGGTCTCATACAGATCGTTGACCGGTGTCGAGGTCCCATGGGCATTGATGTAGCCGATCTGATGGGGTTGCGCACCGGCATTCTCCAAAGCCGACAACATGCAGCGGGCCGCCCCTTCGCCGTCGGGCGGCGGTGATGTTATATGGTAGCCGTCGCCGCTCATACCGTAGCCCACGATCTCGGCATAAATTTTGGCCCCGCGTTCCAGGGCGTGGTCCAGGGATTCGAGAATCATAATGCCGCTGCCCTCGCCCACCACAAACCCGTCCCGGTCCCGGTCAAAGGGGCGTGAGGCCTTGGCAGGGTCGTCATTGCGGGTGGAAAGAGCTTTCATGGCGCCGAATCCGGCAATGCAGGTTCGGGTCACCACCGATTCCACCCCGCCTGCGATCATGGCGTCGGCGCGGCCGTATTTGATGATCTCGTAAGCGTCGCCCACCGCATGGGCACCCGCCGCACAAGCCGTGGCCACCGAGGAATTGGGGCCTTTGGCGCCAAACAATATGGATATCATCCCCGGGGCCATGTTGCCGATCAACATGGGGATGAAAAATGGGCTCACCCGTTGGGGGCCTTTGGTATCCACCGTATTGGCGGTGACCTCCAGCATGTTGAGCCCGCCGAGGCCGCAGCCGGTCAACACGCCGACACGGCCTGAATTGGCGTCATCAATGACGATGCCGGCGTCTTCGACCGCCATGCGCGTGGCGGCGATGGCATAGGCGATAAACGTCTCCATACGCTTGGCCTCTTTTTTGGCCATAAAATCTTCGGCATTGAAGCCCTTCACCTCCGCCGCGATCCTGGTGTCATAGGTCGAGGCATTGAAGCGCGTAATCTCTCCCACGCCGGATTTACCGGCGCATAATGCGGGCCAGGTCTCCTCGACACCAATCCCCAGCGGCGTGACCAGCCCCACACCGGTTATCACAACCCGTCTTTCCAAACAGTACCTCCTTGAACAGATCAAGTCACGAACAGATCGAACCGCCAAACGGCCCCAAGGGGAGCTGCACGGCTATGGCCGCTCCTCACCTCTGCGCGTTTTTGGCAATTCGTCTGCCACCTGAATCGGGCCCCATACCGGCAGGCATGGTTGAATTTCAAACCCTCTTCAGGCGGAAAGGGTTAAAAAAAATCTAGTTGGCATTGATGTAATCAATGGCATCTTTGACAGTGACCAGCTTTTCGGCATCTTCATCGGAAATGTCGATGTCGAACTCCTCTTCCATTGACATTATCAGCTCCACCAGATCCAGGGAATCGGCGCCCAGGTCGTCCACAAAAGAGGCTTCGGGTACGACTTCTTCCAAATCCACACTGAGTTTTTCAGCAATAATCTTTTTAACTTTGTCTTCAACTGACATTGAATTCTCCTTTTCATTCAAAATGGATCACATGTACATTCCACCACTGACGTGAAGGACCTGACCGGTAAGGTAGGCGGCGGCATCGGAGGCCAGAAACTTGACCGCCCCGGCCACATCCTCGGGCTGTCCCGGCCTTGCCAAAGGGATCTGGGCCAGCATCAGCGTCCGCACCTTCTCCGGCAAATTGGCCGTCATATCGGTTTCAATAAAACCGGGGGCCACCGCGTTAACCGTGACGCCCCGGGCTGCATACTCTTTGGCGGCGGTTTTGGTCAGCCCGATGATGCCGGCCTTGGCGGCCACATAGTTGGCCTGGCCCACATTACCGATCACGCCCACCACCGACGCAATGTTGACAATTCGCCCGAACCGCTGTTTCATCATGATCTTGGCGGCCAGTTGGGTGCACATAAAAGGTCCTTTAAGATTGACGCTCAGCACAGCGTCCCACTCCTCCTCCTTCATGCGCACCATCAAATTGTCCCGGGTGATGCCGGCATTGTTCACCAGAACATCCACGCGCCCGGCTTCGGCCATCACCTTGTCAAAGAAACCGGCCACCTCGGATTGCACTGCCACATTGGCGCAAATCCCTGTGGCCGAGGCCCCGGCCTTTTCCAGCAATTCAATGGTTTCAGCGGCGGCAGCCTCTTCCGCTTCCGGATTGGCCGGGGAAAAGTAGTTGAAATAGATTCGCACCCCCGGCACGGCCAGAGCTTGACAAATGGCCCGCCCGATACCGCGGGAGCCACCCGTTACAATCACAACTTTTTCGTTGTTTTCCGTCATCGGGATACCCTACCTCTCAAAAATGATGTCTGCGATTTTGTCCATATCCGCCAGCCAGTTGAACCGGCTGCTCAGCATTTGCGGATAAGCGATATCAGCCATGAATTGCTCCATGGCGTCATGATCCGTGGACGGCGCACTCCCCAAAAAGATCCTGAGCGCATTTTCACCCACCACCCGGGCGGCCTCGCCGGCAAACACCCTCGCCATAATCCTGATTTTTTCAGCCTCGGCCTCGCCGGCTTTGGTCAGGCACAGGGCTTTGCGGGCCAGCGCCACGCCAACTTCCACATAGGTCATCATATCGGAAAGGGTGAACATGACCGCCTGCTTGCGGGTCAAACGATTGTTGTGCACAAAATCGACAGTGTGATTCAAAGCCCGCGCCGCCATGGCATAGTAACGGGCACCGGCGTCATTGACCTCGGCATCCATCTGATCCATCTCTGCAGCCATGGCACCGTAAAACTCGCCTTTGGTTTTGCGGGTGGTTTTCCAGCGGAAGGTCGAAATAATGTTTTGCTGAATTTCGCTGGTCCCTTCGTAGATGCAGGTAATCTTCACATCGCGTTTGATCTTTTCAACCCCGAACTCGCAGATGTAACCGTAGCCCCCCAGGGCCTGAATGGCGTCGTTGGCCGCTTTGTCGGCCACCTCGGTGGCAAAATACTTGGCAATGGCGCCCTCCACCTGCAGGTCATGGGCCGTGCTGTCCAGCATGTGGGCCACCTGATCGATATAGGCATCTGCCGCGGCCAGGCAAACCACGTTGGGAATGATCAATTTATGGGTGTACCCTTGCTTTTCCGACATGGGGACGCCGAACTGAATTCGCTCTTTGGCGTAAGGGATGGCGGTCGCCATGGCGGCCTCACCGGCCCCCAGTCCCATGCAAGCCACCATCAGACGCGTATACCCGAACACCTGGTTGGCCTGTTTGAGTCCCTTGCCCGGCTCGCCGCCCACCAGGTTCTCCACCGGCACGACCACACCGTCCAGCGTCAGGGGGGATGTGTTGGAAGCGCGGATACCGTGTTTTTCCTCACCTTTGTGCTGAGTGAAACCCGGCATCCCCTTTTCCACCACGAAAAAGGAGGGGCCTTCGGGGGTGTTGGCCAAAACAGTGACGAGATCGGCATAACCGCCGGTGGAGATAAACTGTTTTGTACCGGTAATTTTGTAACCGGTAATCCGGCCGCTCTCGTCGGTGACCGGTTCGGCCTTGGTCTTGAGGGCCGCCAGGTTGCTGCCGGCCTCAGGTTCGGTCACAGCATAGGCCACCAGGGTGGTGCCTTCGGCAATCCGGCCCAGCCATCTCTCTTTCTGGGCTTGGGTGGCACCCACCAGAATGGGATCGGAGCCCAGTTGAATGGCAAAAAAGGCGGTGCCGACCCCCAGACAAATCTTGGCCATTTCGCGGGTCACGGCACAGCAATCCCGGGCCCCGCCCCCCATCCCACCGTACTCTTCGGGAATGAAAAGCAGTTGCAACCCTATCTCGGGTCCCAGCATCTCACGGATGGCCTCTTCAGGGAAGAACTCTTGCTTGTCCCACTCTAAAATCTTTTCACGGGTTAACAGTTTTTTTTGAAGCTGGCGAACCGTATCCACCACCATTTGGCGCGATTCAGCATCCAGGCCTTGGTAGGTGTCCTGAGTCATAAGGCGTATCCTTTTTCAGATGAAAATTATTCGTCGTCGTCCTTAACCACTGTTCGGCCTTTGTAGGCACCGCAGCTCGGGCAGGCATGATGGGGTTGGGCCGGCTCGCCGCACTCCGGGCAGGTGGATAGATTCAGCCCCTCAATTTTTTGATGGGTACGTCGTTTGCCGCGTTTCGATTTGGAAATCTTATGCTTTGGAACCGCCATGAGTAATCTCCTAATTATCTGTATTTTCTGCTTTTTATGACCACTTAACTACCTTGTTGGAAGTCGAGGCATCTAGTAATTAAATTCAC
>JBFFHG010000326.1:0-5022 GCA_041557055.1 Desulfosarcinaceae bacterium | reverse complement strand
GATTTCCTCCTGAGAGGGTGTTCACCGGGTTGTCCGGATCCGGGGTGCCGATCCCCATCTCCCCGACCATATGCGCGGCCTGCCCATCAGCTTCGGTTTTGTCGAAAAACGGTCCCTTACGATGGGCATCCAATGTGGCCGACAAAATATTACGGTTGATGGACTGCCCCATAAAGAGCCCCTGGCTGAGCCTGTCTTCAGGAATTAAGGCCACCCCCTGCCGGATGGCCTTGCCGATCGAATTTATCTTTACGGCCTGGCCATCGATCAACACCTGCCCCTGAATATTTTTCTGCATGCCAAAAAGAGCCTTGGCAAATTGACTCCGCCCGGAACCGAGCAGACCGGTGATACCGACAATCTCTTTTGGATATACAGCGAGTTCCAGGTTGCGGAACCCTTCTCCGGTCAGGCCGGAGACCTTCAGCCGTGGTGTTTGGCGATTATCGGCGTTGCAAACATATTTTTCATCTTTAAACTGCTGACCGGTCATATGAAGGGTAAGAAGCGCTTCATCAAACTCTGAAGTATTGCCTTCAGCAACCTTGGCGCCGTTTCGGATCACCGTTACCCGGTCACTGATTTCCAGCATCTCGCGCATCTTGTGGCTGACAAAGAGCACCGCGATGCCCTGGGCCTGAATTTGCCGGACAATGGTGAAAAGAACCCGGACCTCCCTTCCGGTCAGAGCCGTTGTGGGCTCGTCCATAATGATAAGCCGGGCATTGAACATCAATGCCCGGGCGATGGCGATCAACTGCTTCTGGGCAACCGGCAGCCGCCCGACCTCAACATCCGGATCAATATCAATCTGCAACCGGTCCATGGCGGCGCATGCCAATTTTCGCACCGCCCGCCAACTGACAAATCTCTTCCGTTCCGCCAGATTCGTGTTCAGGGCCAAGTTCTCCGCAACACTGAGGTTGGCGAAGAGTGAAAAATCCTGATAGATGACCTGAATCCCCATGGCAATCGCCTGCTTGGGGGTCAGTCGCGCCATCCGTTGGCCGTCGATACGAAGCTGCCCGCCATCCGGGGAATGGATTCCGGAAATGATCTTGATCATGGTCGATTTCCCGGAACCGTTCTCCCCGGCGAGGCAGTGAATCTCTCCCCGCTTAAGGGAGAGCGAGATGTCGTTCAGCGCATGTACCCCGGCAAAATACTTGTGCACATGCTCCAGAGTGAGAAAATTTTCTGCCTTATCCATGCGACCGGCTTATTTATATCTTTAGAAATTATACTTCGCCATATTTTCGGTGGTAACCCCAACCCAACCGGCCCCATAGAGCAGGTTCATCTTTTTGGCATCAGGGACGAGCAAGTCGGTATACCCCTCAAGCCCCAGATTAAGCCCGGCCTTGATCATGTCGGCCCGACCGGACAACGCCAACACCGCCAGGGTGTTCATGGCATATCCGGCAACAGCCGGGTCCCAGAACTGGATATATTGAATACTGCCTTCTTTCAAATATTCACCGGCCACCGAAACAAGACCGGTACCGGCGAAGAAAAGCTTATTTTCAAGACCTTTTTCAAGAATAAGTTTTCCGGCACCGGCGGATGTGGGCATGGGGCCCCCCACAATTCCCTTTAAATCCGGATAGGTCAGCAGCACTTCTTTGAGTTTGTTGTAATCGGTGTTGGCATCGTCATAGGTTTCCAGACGCTTCGTGGCAAGCGCCATCTTCGGAAAATGGGCTTTTTGATAGGCGATAGCCCCATCAATCCATTCGTTCTGAGATTTGGATGTCAGACTGCCCACAGTGGCGGCATATTTGCCTTCGCCGCCCATATATTTGCCAAGGTGGCGCATCAACTCTTCGCCATAGGCGAAATTATCGAAAGCCTCAATGACGTAATCGGCATTCTTGATATTCGAGGCCTCATGGGCGATGACCATGATCCCCCGGGCTCTGGCCTTTTTCAATACCGGTTCAACCGCCTCAACAGAAAAAGGCACCACACAGATGGCGTCAACCCCCTGAGCGATGAGATTTTCGATAATCTGCACCTGAGCCGCCGCATCTGTCTGGCTGGGGCCGACCATCCAGGTATCGTGGCCGGTATCTTTTTTAAACTGTTCAACCCCGTCACGCATCCGATCAAACCAGGCAATGCCATCGACCTTGACCACCGTGGCAATCACCAACTCCTTTTTCACATCGGCCTTGCCGATCCCCTTGATGACATGGGTCGTGTCCACCGGCGGCGCTGCATAGGCCGCAGAAGCAAAGCACAGCAGGATCAGACTCAGGATAAGCTTTTTCATTGTTATCTCCTTATTTATGCAACGTTAGGGTGTATTCAGTACGAAGAGGCGCCGGCATCCCCGTTGACAATAGCCACACCGGAACTGGTGCCCAAACGGCTGGCCCCGGCGGCAATCATGTTGACCGCATCGCCATAACTTTTCACACCGCCGGATGCCTTGACCCCGATCTTGTCGCCCACCACCAGGCGCATCAGGGCCACATCTTCCGGCGTTGCCCCACCATGACCGAATCCGGTGGATGTCTTGACAAAAGCGACCCCGACCTCCCGGCAGATATAACAGGCGGTTTTCTTTTCTTCCGGGTTCAGCAACCCGGTCTCAAGAATGACCTTCAATTTTGCCGCCCCACAGGCTGCAAAGACCTGTTCGATGTCACGACGCACCAAGTCCAATTCTCCGGCCTTCAACAAACCAATGGCCATCACCATATCGATTTCCGCTGCGCCATGCGCAACCGCCCAGGCTGCTTCAGCGGCTTTAACCTCGCTGGCCATGGCCCCAAGCGGAAAACCGACCACGGCACAGACCTTCACAGCGCAGCCGGAAAGCGCCGATGCGCAGAGCGGTACAAAACCGGAGTTGACACAAACAGCGTGAAAGGCATATTGCCGCGCCTCCCGGCAGAGGTTGGTGATTTCCGCAGGCGTGGCGTCAGGTTTAAGCAGGGTGTGGTCAATATAGGACGGAATATCGTCCAAGCTGATATTGGCATTCATAAGGGAGTCCTTTTATTGTTATATTTACAACACAAACAGACACCCATGTAATATTCTGTTATAAATTTGTCAAGAATAAAAATATATTGTTACACTTTTATCAAATCAACACCCATGGAGCGAATCCAGGACTCATCATCAACCGCCAGACCATTGTCGGTTACGATGGTGTCAACCTGAACAACATCGCCAAAATACGCGATTTTGACATCACTGAACTTGCTGCTGTCCGCAACCAGATAGACCTGCTGCGAGAACTTCATCACCTCCCGTTTGAGGTCGGTCTCATATTGATTAAAACAGGTCAGACCAAGTTTTTGATTGACCCCGGCGGCGGAGATAAAGGCCTTGGTAATTCTGATATCCCGGATCATTTCAAGAGCATGGGAACTGGAAAAGACCTGAGTGCTCTCGTGATAGGCACCACCGGTGAGCATGATCTGGCAACCTTTCAGAGAGTGCAGGATATTAAATATATTCAGCGAGCAACAGATCGCCTTAAAGGCAATATGCTCATCAATATGCTGCGCAATAAAGGGCGTCGTTGTTCCGCAATCTATAAAAATAACATCGTTTTCCTCAACCAGACGGGCGGCGGCCCGTCCCACCGCCCGTTTCATATCAATATTGCGATCCTTTTCAACGGCCATCAGATAGGTATCGCTGCGCCTGCCTGACCGTGCTTTCTGCAGCAGGACATGGGCCCCCACCAAGCGCACCGCCGGATCAAGTTCGGCGACATACCGCCTGGCGGTCATCTCCGACACCTCAAGGCAAGCGGCTAATTCAGCGATATGCATCATGTCCTCCTGCTCCAGCACCTGCAGCATCTGTTCTTTACGCTCTGTTTTTTTCCGGGACACCCCCCACCTCCATCACATCTTGTTATATTTATAACATTTTGTTGTTAAATATAACAACATTTACAACCATATATTGTCAATATTTTTTCTCCTGAAAGCGGTATCAACCCAGCACCTTTCATCCTACAGGGTGAAACAATCGCTACAACATCTCGGCATCCTTGAAAAATACAAATTTGCATTGACATGCAGTCGCCTGTTTGCGATAGATAGAGTTTATTTTTTTCATGGATAGGGTAACCTGTTTTCATCCTTCCGTCCGATTCCGCTTGGGACACACGCCAAAACGCTGAACGGCAACACCATAAAGCGTTTCGATCTCTGCCTTAGGTCCCCATCAAGAGATCCTTTGGTTTTCAAGTGTCACAATGCGTCCCCTGTGTAAACCGGGTGCATTCAATGAAAGGCGCAATCCATGAGCATGGCGATTTAAAAACCAAGCTGAAAAACGACGACCACACAATGAATATCATAGAAGCCGATGATCAGAAAATACCTGTCGGGCACCACCTACCTGGCCATACCGAAATGCTTTTTAAATGATCAGGCCACAATGTCGTCGTTGATCGGGCATGTGCATGTTGCCACTGATCTGGCAAAAGTCGGGATTGGTTCAATTATGGGGCTATTGCAGGGCTTTTGATTGGCTCTGTTGTCACTTATGCGGCTGCACCTACGGCTTGCCCAAGAGGAGAACAGGAGAGGCTTTAAAGCCGTGCACCGATAAAATAGTGTTTATCCGGGGCAGCCGGCGCCGCTGTTTGCTGTTCCGGTGATTATCGGGGCATATAGCAAATAACACAAAGAATTTCTCCACTAAAAACGAAAGGATACTGCTGATGCCACCTTCCCATTCAAAGGAATTTTTGATTCCTGAGATTTACCATGCATTCAAAAGAGAAACAGATATTACAATTAACAATCAAAGCCGTTCTTTGATGCAACAATGGTTTCATTCAATAATTGATATGGATTCTCTTTTTGCCGAAGCTTCGCCACTAACCGGTTATTTTAAAAAGGTTGATAAATTGTTCAATAAAATGATGATAACCAATCATGGCGCAGCGCATTCAAAACGTGTTGCGTATGATTCAATGCTGCTGTATCTATCAATACTGGAACAAAAAATCAGCGGCCTGGATATCTTCATCAACACAATAAGCCTGGG
>JBFFHG010000325.1:0-5037 GCA_041557055.1 Desulfosarcinaceae bacterium | reverse complement strand
GATCCATATGCTTGAGATCGATGAAAACCGGTTGGCCGACCACCTGAGAATCCTGGTCTACCGGGTATGTCAAGAGGCCTTGACCAATATCGGAAAGCATAGCCATGCTGATCAGGCCATCCTGAGGCTTCAGCTTTCGCAAGGGCAGGTCATATTGACAATCGAAGACAACGGCAGGGGGATTGCCACCCAAGCAATGGAAGAGAGTGGCGGGGAAGTTCGGCATTCGGGTCTTTTGAACATGCGTGAAAGGACCGATCTGGCTGGGGGACGGCTTGAGGTGCGTTCACAGAAAGGCAAGGGGGTGCGGATTCGAGCCTCGTGGCCCAATCGAGATTTATAATCCTTGGGATTCATTCATATGGATTGACTCACCAGGCCCCTTTCAATGGCGTATGCGGTCAGGGCCGCCGTGTTATGCAGATTTAATTTTTTCATGATATTCGCCCTGTGTTTATCCACTGTTTTGGGACTGATTCCAAGAAGTTGGGAAATTTCCGGGCTGGTATACCCCTCCCCGACCATTTTCAGCACCTCAATTTCCCTGCGGGTGAGAGTGTCCCAGGTCGAAGTCACATCCTCCTTTTTCATTTCCAGAAATCCGTTCAGAACTTTTCCGGATATTTCCGGGCTCAGGTATTTCTTGCCCTCCAGAACGCAACGAATTGCAGTTGTCAATTCGATATAAGTATCATTTTTCAGACAATATCCGTCTGCGCCGGCATCAAATGCCGCCATCAGATAGCCTTCCGAGGTGTGAAAGGTGAGCGCGATGATTTTGGTGTCGGCATGCATCCGCTTGATCTCTCTGATGGCGGAAATGCCGCTGAGTTTGGGCATGGCCAGATCGATAAGGACCAGATGGGGTTTCAGCCGATCCACACAGCGAATGGCCTGCAAGCCGTCCTCAGCCTCACCCACCACCTGGTAATCCTTCTCCGATGCGATCAGCGATCTGAGACCCTCGCGTACAAGGGTCTGATCTTCCGCAATAACAATTTTGTATCGCTTTTGCATCTCATTTGAGGCCTTTGCCAAAAAAGTTTCCCCTGGGAGTTGACATTTTCTAGACATTGCCGCCACCAGGCCCAACCAGGGCAAGGGCCTTGTCCACCATGAAAAACACGAGATACTTGGCTTCGCGGCGATCTTTATCCTGGGGATATCTTCTTCGACGCATTTCATAGAGTCGCGCGCTCTCTTTTTCTTCGCTGATTTTGGTTAGAAAAAGCCTTTTACCGGCATAGCCGGGGCCGTCTTCTTTGAACAGGTAGGCGGCATGGGGATTGGATTTCAGGTTGTGGTGGGTAAGCCTGTCGCGCATGATAAACGCCACGGTGCCGTCATCCATGACATGCGGCCGGCTGTAAACTGCCGCATCCACACGACCCTGCCCGTCGGCGGTAGATAAGATCCCCAATCCGGCTGTCTGCTCGAAATATGTTTTGAGTTCCATGGCTGTGCACTCCTTTTTTTGTGGTATGCATTTGGGGTTTTGATTTTCGTGCCTGTCCATCCATAGACTGCCAATTTCGTTGGGAAGATTACGCTGTCCAGGCAGGGTAATATTATATCGTAATCATGCAGGGTCAAGACGCTTTAACCCCGTCGCCGGAATTAATTGCGGGTCACGATGCGGCATTTTTTGTTTTGGGTGGCCTGGGGCGCCATCTTTGCGGCGCTTGGCTGGGCCATGGCCCCAAGCATCCCTTTGAAAATCATGGCATGAAACGGATAGAGTGTGTACCAGTAGATGATGCCGGCCAATCCCGGAGGCTTCAGCCGCTTTTTTCATTGCCTGTCGGCGCGGGCAAAGCGCCTTTTTTGCGTGATCATGACATGGACCAGACAATACACGTCCCGGCATCCTTGAGAGCCTCAATCAGAGACGCCATGTTCTGATATGCAACATTTGGGTTGACAAGAACTTAAGATTGCTCGCGATGCTTTGCAATCAAACAGGGACAAATCGCAGGATGGTGGCAGGTGAATCCTGTCAGGAGAGGGACATCAGATAAGAACGCAGGTTGGCCGATTTGTTCTTGAGCCCGAATTTACTGCGCAGGTTTTTGCGGTGGAAATGCACCGTGGTTTCCGACACTGACAGTATGTCGGCGATTTCCTTGCTGGAACGGCCATCTTTAACCAGAGTTGCCACCTGCATCTCCTGGGGGGTGAGCAGAATGTTGAGATGGCTCAAGCGCTGCAGAAGGGGCGAAACCACTTCGTTCAGATGGGTCTCTATGATTTCAATGTTGGCCTTGTCCCTGGGTCTCAGGGGGGCCCGTTTGAGTTTTTCGACATAAGGAAATACCAAGTCTTTTATATTGGTAAGAATTTTTTGTTCCAATTCCTGTTTGTCTTCATCACGTTGGCGCAGCAGAACTTTCAAGGCGATATTGGTTTCTTTCAAATTTTGTTTCTGTTTTTCAAGAGCCTGTTTGCTTTTGCGCAGCGCCTCTTCGGTGAGTTTGAGCGATGTGATCTCTTCGTGGCTGATGATAATGCGCCGGGACGAGCCGGCATCCATGCGGATCGCCCGCATGTAAAACCAGCGGCGTCCCTCCGGTGTATGGCAGGGGTAGTCATGCAAAAACTCTTCAATGTCGCCGTTGATAACCGAGCGGATACCCATAGCCACGGCCCGGGCGTCTTCAGCGTGATCACCAATGGCGGCATCACAAATTTTCAAGTAATTCTGCCCGATAAAGCTGAATTCACGTCCGACGATCCCGCCATGGGCAAATGTCTGCCAGGCTTGGTTGGTCTCGATGATGAACCCCTCCCAATCGATGATGGCGATATGCGCTGAGAGTGAATTGAGCACGGTTTTGGCCAAAGGATCGTTGAATTCGCAGGGACGGCACCGGTCGGAATCGGATGTTTTTTCGGAACTCATGGTGTCAGCTTTCTTCCGATGCGGCCTGATCGATATCAATTATCTTTTCTCCGGCGACATACGCTTTGGTTTCATACTTGGTAATATGCATGAGTTTGCGGGTCAGCATGCCGATTCGTTCGATCTGCTTGCCTATTCTGTCCAGATGGGTCGAAATGGCATCGGCATGTCCGGTTTTGGCCCGAGCGATATCGATGAAGCCCTGCAAAGCCATCAATGGCTGGTTTATTTCATGGCAAACGGCGCCGGCCATCTCCACAACCCCCTGCATGCGTTCATGGGCAAGGCGCTCTTGCTCGATGCGCTTTTGTTCCGTCAGATCGCGGATGGCTGTCTGATACACCATGCCTTCCTTATAGGTGATGGCCCTGGAGTGGGCCTCGATGGGAAAGGATGAACCGTTCTTGCGGACACATTGAAACTCATAAACCCCGGCACGGGTGTTTCTCAAATAATTAATCAGGCGGCCGCGATCTTCGGGCGTAATTAATTTAAGAAGGTTCATTCCGCGCAACTCTTCCATTGAATAGCCGACCATTGCCGAGAGTACCTGGTTTGCGGCGATGATCCTGCTATCCTCACTGAGAAGCACACCCTCCATGGTCGCTTCGGACAGATGCCGGAAGCGTTCTTCGCTTTCCCGCAAGGCCTGCTCGATATGTTTTTGGCGGGTGATGTCGCGGCCGGTGTGGATACTGCCGATGAGTTCGTGTTTGTCGTTATAAAGGGGCGTTACATTGACCAGCAGCCACAGATTCAGTCGTTCTTCGTAGATTTCCGAATGGTGCCGGCGGCCATCTTCCAGAAGGGCGCGATGAGGGCAGGTCAAGGGCGGAAGATCCGATTTGTGAAACAGTCGGTAGCAATGTTGGCCTGCTGCTTGCTCTGGGGAACATTGCAAGACCTCTGACATGGCTTTGTTGATTGACATGATTCGATGGTCGGTGTCTATAATCGATATCAGTTCGGGGGACGCATCATAGGCTTGTTGCAAAAGGGTGGAAACGTCATTTTTAAAGTGATCTTTCCGGGATGTTGATTGCTTTTTCATCAGCGGGTTCTCCTGATGCGCCCGATCAGCCTTTGAATCGACTCCAAATAGCTGTCCAGTCCCCGCAGGAAGATGTCGTTATGATTGGCATTCTCGATTTTAAGAAGACTCTTGTCATGGGCTGAACTGGCTTTGAAAAGAGCCAATGCATCGGAAAAGGGGATGATATGATCGTTTTCGGCATGGATGATCAGGGTGGGGCCCGGATATGAACCGATTTTATTCAGGTTGGAAAAACCGATCTCCTCTTTGAATCCCAATTTTTCTAGATTGACCCCAAGAATGTTGAGCAACTGGCCGGCAAAAGCAAATCCGCTCTCGATGATCAGCGCGTCGATTTGGTCTGCGTGCGCCGCCGCCAGTTCCAGAGCGGATGCGCTTCCCAATGAACGCCCCATCACGACAAGCGGCCCGTCGTGGTCCTTTGTCACCAGCCAATTTTTCACATACGCATAGACAATATGGCTGTCGGCCATCATGGTGCTGACGCTGGGCGTGCCGTTTGAACGGCCATAACCCCGGTAGTCCGCCACGATCAGATTGATGCCCAGGTTGTTGTACAAGGGGCCCAATTGGTCATAATCGGCGACAATCTCTCCGTTGCCATGAAAAAACAGCAGATTGGCCCCCTTTGGGGATGCAGTGTGGCAGCGGGTGTGGACATGAACCGCTTTTTCGACCTCGATGAGATGATCGCTGATGCGGAGATCCAACGGAGGAGAACCCGGGTCCGGCCGGGGGTGAAAAATTCTCGATGACACTTCGGGGTGGTCCAGCAGATCGTATTTCATGGCCATGAAACTCCTACAGTTAAATCTCTATCCGCACACGCCGCCCAAAACCCAGTCGGTTGTCGGTGCAGTGGATCTCTGTCGGTAAAAATACGTATAAACGCACTTTTTCCGCCAAATTTTTAATTTGGCTCACGCCACCTGACATCAGTTGGCGGGCAAATGGAAATTTTACCAGGAAATGGGTGGTAATTTTCAGGGCCTCACGTTTACCGTGGCGTTCATCCACCCGTCCGGTCATCTGAAGGCCCTGGATCTCCTCCCATTTGCGACCTTGGGCATAGACGGCGCCGGCG
>JBFFHG010000324.1:0-5043 GCA_041557055.1 Desulfosarcinaceae bacterium | reverse complement strand
GGGCCTCCTTTTCGCGGATCTTTATTTGATCGGCGGCAATGACCTGATTGCACAATCCGGCAAATTCCGCCTGCAACCGCTGCAAGGTGGCTTCATCATGAATCCGGGCCAGGGTTTGGGTGAAGAGATCAACCTCTTGCGGCGATTGATTCATCATGATGGGAATCGGGTAGCTGTCCACGATGCGGCCGCCGAATGTCGCCGGTTTGCGGCTGCGGTCGGGCAGGTCGGCGGCTTTGAGCGGTTGATAGACACCCACGGCCTCCTCCAGGGGCAGAAGGCCCTTTTCCGCCAGCCGGACATTGCGCAGGCGGTAGAGTTCTTCCTCGGTTTCGGCCGGAATCACGGCGCTCGATTCCAGCAAAAGATTGCGGTACAGGGTATAGTCGAAAACCGAAACGCGCCTGAGCAGATCGGTCAGAAATTGATCCCGCTCCTCCTGAAGAGGCTTTTGCGCCTCGGGGTAGGGCCGCAGGCGAATATAGTAGGTCTGATCTTCGGTGGAGAAGTCATTGCCGATCTCCCCCGGGTCCTGGTCATATTCACGGATGTGCAACTGGACATTGCGAAAGAGGTAAAATACGAAATCCTCTCTTTTTTCGCCGGTGATCCAGTGGGTGAAACGATCATTGTCCGCCTTGAGCAGCCTTTGGAGCCATTGGGTCATGCTGTGCGAAGCAATGTGGTCACGGTTCCAGCACTCCATGTCCATCAGGTACTCCCACTGCTGGTTGGAGGCAAGGCCCATGACCGGCAGAGCGTCGTCAGGGCCGATGTGATGGACCAGAAAATAGAGATCCTCATCCGCCATGGATTGGACCAGGGTGACCGGATAGGGGTGATCCGCAATGGTGTTCAGGGCCTGTTCCGGGGACATGGCCAGGATTTTCCGGCGTTCCAGGGCCAGCTCTTTTTCGCGTTGGTCTGTTTTCGTTTGCAGGGAATCGGGGGTCTGGTTCATTTGCGCCTGATTGCTGGTTGTTGGGATTAATGATTGCTCCATTATAATGCACAATATCATTATATCAATATGCGGCTGTTGGCATGGGATCATCAAGTCCGGGAAGGTATTCCATCCAATGCGGTTACTTTGACTGGTCCGAACGCCAGGGGGCGATTTTCAGCAACAGCAACATGCCGGGGATGGCGATGAGGGTGCAGAAAATAAAAAAGGCGCTCCATCCCATGGTTTCGGCCATAAAACCGGTCCCTGACGACGCAATCACCCTGGGTATGCCCATCAGACTGGTTAAAAGCGCGTATTGGGTGGCGGTGAATTTTTTGTTGGTAATGCTGGCCATAAAAGCGGCATAGGCCGAGGTCCCCATGCCGGCACTCAGATTTTCAAAGGCGATAACCATGGCCAACGCCGGCAGGGTGTGACCGATTTGGGCCAGCAGGTAAAAACCCGCAGTTGAGACCGCCTGCAACACACCAAATATCCACAGGCTGCGGTTAATGCCCAGGCGCAGCATCATGAGGCCGCCAACAGCCGTTCCAATGAGAATCGGCGGAAACCCAAAAAGTTTAACCACCGCGCCGACTTCGGTTTTGGTAAAGCCCAGGTCCACATAGAAGGGCGCTGTCATGGAGCCGGCCATGGTATCGCCGATTTTATAGAGCAGGATAAAGGCCAGTATCCAGAGGGCGTTGGGGCGACTGAAATATTCCAAAAACGGCTGCACCACAGCCTCTCTGAGATTGACCGGGAGGCCGAAAGGCGTGGGCGGCTCCGGGGTGAGGAGCGTGGTCATGATGCCCGGCGTCAAACACAGGGCCATGATGGCATACACCGAGGCAAAGCTCATATGGTCCGCGAGAATCAATCCGCCGCTGGCCGCTAAAAGCATCCCGATACGATAACCGGTTACATATAAAGAAGAACCCAAACCCAACTCTTCATCGGCCAGGTCTTCTCTGCGATAGGCGTCAATGACGATATCCTGGGATGCACTGAACAAGGTCACCATAAAGGCGGCCAGGGCGACCAGCCAAGGGGCTTTGCCGGGGTCGGTTTGTCCCAGGCCGAAGATGGAAAACATGAGCGCGAGCTGGAAAATGAGCATCCAGCCGCGGCGGCGTCCAAAGCGGGAAATACTGAAGCGGTCGAGCAGGGGGGCTTGCACAAATTTAAGGGTGTACGGCAGTCCCACTAAAGCAAACAGGCCGATGATCGCCAGGTTAACGCCCTGCTCCCGCATCCAGGTCTTGAGGACAAAGCTGGTCAATTCGAGGGGTAAGCCGGCCGCATACCCCATGATGAGCGCCGTCAGCATGCGGCGGCTGAAAAGGACTTTTAGGATAGGGGCCTTGGTCAAATTATCAGTTTCCGGATGTGGTTTCCGGTTCGGGGTTCAAGGTTCATTGCATGCAACCTACTCTTTTTTGTTCTCTTTTGGCAAGGGGGGATTGATTTTTGGGGGGGCATTCCCGGCAGGCAGGGACTTATCGAGTACCCATCCACCATACAACCGCAAACTGAAAAAGGCGCCGGTATTGAACCGGCGCCTTTTTCCATGGAAAATTCAATCAAGTTGCTTAATTGGCTGCGGCGCTCTCCAGCCGGTCGGGCGCGACGATGGGGCCGAATTTTTCTTTCAAGGTCATCAGGCCCGTCCGCTGTTCCCTGAGCACTTCAAACAGTGTGGCCGGCAGATTCTTTTCCTTGCCGTAGGCTGTCAATTGCAGATCGATACGGGCCACAATGTTGTCGATAAACAGCGAGAACTGCTTGTTATAAAGCGCCAGGGGATAATCTTTATGAATGATCTCATCAAACAACTTTTTAAGATCCTCATATTTGGGCAGATATCCGATGGGGGTCTCGATGGCCGTCACATCGTTATGGGCACGGCGCTCCAACCAGGCCAGCCAGACTTTGACATCCCGTTTTTCGCCCAGCAGTTTTTTACCTTCACCGCCCCGGGCGCCATGGGTCAAAAAGTAGTTCAGACCGGCCATGACAGGTTTTTTGTCGGGAGCGATTTTGTCGCTGTTGAAGAACTTGAACTGGGCGTCCATGTAATCTGCCAAAGCGCCCGGAATAAAGGGGGCGTTGGCCCAGGGGGCGCGTTTGACGCCGGTGGCGCCCACTTCCGTGGCTGTGGCGGCCGAAACGATGCAGGCGCCGATGACCACGCCCTGGTCGGCGTTTTTAGCTGCCCAGACCGGCGGCATGGTGTCGCTGTCGCGGCCGCTATAGGTGATGACGCGGGTCTCCACCCCGGCCGGATTCTCCGCTTCAGGAGAATAATTGCCCAGGGCCGAAGAGGTCAGGGTGCATCTGGCATTGGGATGGGATATGGGCACGGGTTTGCCGTTTTTATCGGTCATCCCCTTTTCCCAGGGGCCCTGGAAATTACGCCCCTGGGTGGGCGGCGCCTCCCCGTTGCCCACCCAATGGGGGGTGCCCTCGGCGTCGATCAGGACGTTGGACCAGATGACTTCGGTGCCGGGTTGGCGCAGGCACTTCATCAGAAGGGGGTCGCCCTCCTGGTTGACATCCTCCACAATGCCGAAGATGCCGGCTTCGGGGTTGACCGATCGGATGGTGCCGTCGCCGGCAATCCAAATCTGGGCCAGATCATCGCCCACAAAGTGGTTGCCGGCCATGGCGGTGGTGGTTTTACCGCAGCCGCTGGGCGCGGCCCCGGTGATCCAGGTGATCCGGCCCCCGGGGCCGTCGATGCCGGTTATGAACATGTGCTCGGAGAGTTCCAGGCCTCTTTTTTCATAGACCGAGCGATCCACGGAGAAGCGGTGGTTGCCTTTTTTCAGCAGCAGGGTGTTGCCGGCATAGGTGCATTTGTAACTATAGGTGGTGCGGTGGCTGCGATCCATCAAAACCCTGGCGTCGGGCAGATCCTGGGGGCGATTGAGCCCTTCACTGTGCACATTTGTGTAAAAGTGGCCGGCCCGCTCCACCTCTTTTTCAAAGTCGGCGTAAATGTTCCGGTAGAGCAATTCGGCACTGTGCGCCACATAGGTCGAACTGGTGATTTCAATGGCCGGATTGGAGACCTGCGAGCCCACCGGACCCCGGGAGTAAAAACCGATGATCATGGTCATGCCTTTCATAAGGCCGGTCATGCCCTTGCGCACCGTTTCCAGCGCTTCGGCACGGGACATTCGCAGAGCCAGGGAACTGACCAGTTCGTCGTCGTTGGCAACGTAATAGGTGCGGTCGATGATCCGGCCCTGCTCCTCTTTGAGGTCGAAATGGATGGTGTGGCCTTTTATGGGCAGGGCCGCCTCCTCACCTTTTTGCAGGGCCGAATCGCGGATAAACTGTTTGTCTTCCGCAGCGCCGGCATTGACATAGATCCGGTCGGGGCCGCACATAACGACGGCGTTGGCAATTTTGACGAGGACCGCCGAATTCTTGAACGACTGAAGGCGATGCAGGTGTTCGGTCTCCAGTTGTTCCCTGAGAACCTTAAAGGCGGCATCGGCGGTGGTAATCCCTCCGATTTCTTGTATAATATCGATTCCTTTATTGAATTCTAACATATACCACTCCTTTAAAATCTTGCATTTAGATTTCGTAGCGAGCCACAATAATGTCTTCCAGACAGCGCTTGGGTACATGGTGGACACGGTCGCTGTCGCGCCAGTATCGGATATCGCCCTCCGGGATCAAATCTTCGATCACTATCTTTTCCCGGGGTTTGCCGATGGCCAACACCAGCATTATTTCAAGGTGATCCGGGATGTTCAGCATGGCACGGAGCTTGGGCCGGTTGACGGCTGCAAGCATGCACCCGGCCAACTTTTTTTCCCTGGCCCCCAGCAAAATGCTTTGAGCGGCGATGCCGTGGTCGCAATCCAATTTTTTGCTGATGCGCGTATCGTTCATCATGACGATATGGGCCGTCGGCCGCTCTCCAGGTTCCGGGCCGGCCCAATCTTTCAGGTGGCCGGCCCATTTCAAACATTCAAATATTTTTGTATTGACTGCGGGGTCACAGGACAGGATGTATTTGAGGGGCTGCAAATTGGCTGCCGAGGCGGAGAGTCGCGCCAGGTCGACCAGTTTCAGTAGTG
>JBFFHG010000323.1:0-5048 GCA_041557055.1 Desulfosarcinaceae bacterium | reverse complement strand
CTGATGATTTTCCTGGTGGGGCCCCCTGTAAAAGTGGCGCTGGCGGCTTTGACCGACTGGCTGAACACGCTTCAGAACAGCAGTGCCCTGGTGCTGGGGCTTATCCTTGGCGCTATGATGGCTTTCGATATGGGCGGTCCGGTCAACAAGGCGGCGTATACCTTTTCGGTGGGCCTGCTGGCGAGCAAGATATATGCGCCCATGGCGGCGGTCATGGCGGCGGGAATGACGCCCCCCCTGGGACTGGCTCTGGCTGCGACACTTTTCAAAAATCGATTCACCCTCGAGGAGCGCGAGGCCAGCAAGGCGGCAATTGTTTTAGGGATCTCCTTCATCACCGAAGGCGCCATTCCCTTTGCCGCCCGAGATCCCTTTCGGGTTATCCCGAGCATTATGGCCGGTTCTGCGGTGACCGGCGCGCTATCAATGGTTTTGGGGGTAAAGCTGCTCGTTCCCCATGGCGGGATTTTCGTTTTGCTCATCCCTAACGCCGTAACGGGGTTGCTTGCTTACATGCTTGCCATTGCAGCCGGTACGCTTGTTACCGCCGCGACGCTCTTCTTTGCCAGGAAACCGGTTCCACAGCCATTCCAACAACCTTCAGGCATTTGACAAGGGCATTTGCTTCAGCGCATAATAACCGGTCATGCCCGAAAGCCCTTCGGGGGGGAGGGCGTGACAGGCTGCGTGGTGTGGGGCCGGTGGTTGAACCGGCCCGATTGCCTGCGGCCGGATAAACGTTGCCGGAAAAGCGAGGCGGCATCATAACCCATTGAACCGAAATGATTTTAACTTTTCATTATGAGCGTTTTTCAACTACAAAAAGCATGCGGCACCACATCGGCGCGGGCGGGCGTTTTAAGCACCCGTCACGGAAAGATCGAAACCCCCATTTTCATGCCCGTGGGCACCCAGGCGACGGTCAAGGCCCTCAGCCCGGAGGTGGTCGAGGATGTGGGCGCTCAGATCATTCTGGGCAACACTTACCATTTATACTTGCGGCCCGGTACACAGGTCGTTTCCCGTTTCGGCGGGCTGCATGATTTTATGCATTGGACAAAACCGATTCTGACAGACAGCGGCGGGTTTCAGGTTTTTTCACTGGCCCGGTTGTCCCAATTGTCGGAAGAGGGCTATGCGTTTCAATCCCACCTGGACGGCGGCGCCCGGCACCTGCTGACGCCGGAAAAGTCGGTCCGGGTGCAATTGGCCCTGAACAGCGACATTCTCATGTGCCTGGATCAGTGCATCGCCTATCCGGCTGATCATGCTGCGACTGAAGCGGCCTCGGGGTTGACCACCCGCTGGGCGCGGCGCTGCAAACAGGCGTGGCGGGACCAGGAGAGTCCCAACCACCTTTTCGGCATTGTCCAGGGCGGCATGCACGCGGAGCTGCGGACCCGGTCGGTGGAGGAGATTGCCGGAATCGGATTTCCGGGTTATGCCGTGGGCGGGTTGAGCGTGGGCGAACCCAAGGATCTGATGTATGCCATGGCGGCCCACACCCTGCCCCTGTTGCCCGTGGAGGCCCCCCGTTATGTGATGGGGGTGGGCACCCCGGCGGATCTGGTGGAGTTGACGGCCATGGGGGCCGATATGTTCGATTGCGTTATGCCCACCCGCAATGCGCGCAACGGTCAGCTTTTCACCCGTTGCGGAACCATCAATATCAACAATGCCAGGCACCGCGAGGCTGCGGCGCCCATCGAGGCGGGGTGCGGATGTTACACCTGCCGCCACTATAGCCGGGCTTATCTGCGGCATCTTTACCAGGCCAAAGAGATATTGGCCTACCGGCTCAACACCATCCACAACCTTCACTATTATTTGAACCTTGTCAAAGAGATGCGTATGGCTATAATAGGTGATAATTATGATCGGTTCCGGCGGGACTTTCATGCCCAACAACAGGCATTGCCGGATTGAAGCCCGTCAGAATGGTTGAGCACGCACACTATTGAAAGGGGAGATCCCATGAAAGAAAAAGTTCAAGCGGCCATTGAAAAAATTCGTCCCATGCTCAAAGCCGACGGCGGTGATGTGGAGTTGATCGATGTGACCGAAGCGGGTGTGGTCCAGGTTCGCCTGCAAGGGGCTTGCTCCGGCTGCCCCATGTCACAGATGACCTTGAAGAACGGCATCGAGCGCATCATCAAACAGGAGGTTCCGGAGATTAAATCAGTGGAATCCGTATAGAACATGGCTCCCGGTTTCCGGTTGAGCCCCCGGGCTCTGAACCGCAAACCGGGAACCATGAACCAGACATCCAAGGATATGATGCGCCGGTTTGCCGATCTCAAGATTCGCCACAAGCTTTTGTTTGGGTATTCGGCAATCTTCATTCTCTCATCGATTCTGGCCAGCACCACCATTTATCACTTTGTCCGGGCCACCATTGAAGAGAACATCGCCCGCGAGCTTCAAAACACCACCAACACCATTCTCAACATGGTGCGCAATGCGGCCAATGTCTCCATTAAAAACTACCTGCGGGCCGTTGCGGAAAAGAACCGCGATATCGCCAAATCCTGCTACGAGCAATACCTTGCCGGTCAATTGAGTGAATCCCGGGCCAGGGAGATGGCCAGCCGGGTGCTGTTGAGCCAGACCATCGGCAAAACCGGGTATATCTATTGTCTGAGCAGCGCGGGCATCATCGTCAACCATCCTGTGAAAGCGCTTCTGGGCGCCGATCTTTCCGGTTACGCGTTTATTGGGGAGCAAAAGCGGCGCAAGGTGGGGTATGTGGCGTATGACTGGCAAAATCCCAATGAAACCCACCCCAGGGCCAAGGCGCTCTATATGACCTATTTTGCGCCCTGGGACTGGATCATTTCGGTTTCGTCCTATCGGTTGGAGTTTAACGAACTGATCAATGTGGATGACTTCCGTGACAGCCTCATGGCGCTCAAATTCGGTAAGTCGGGCTACTCCTTTGTCATGGATACCAAGGGGAATTTGATCCTGCATCCCAAACTGGAAGGGGTCAACATTCTCAATGAAGCCGATGCCGAGGGGCGGGAATTTGTCCGCGAATTGATCAACCGGCGCTCGGGCAAGATCGCCTACGCCTGGAAAAATCCGGGTGAGGCCTATCATCGCGAAAAACTGGTGCTCTTCAATTATCTGCCCGAATATGACTGGATTGTGGCCACCTCCAGCTACATGGACGAGTTCTATGCGCCCCTGAAAACCGTTGAGCACATTTTTATTCTCACGGTGGTGATTTGCCTGCTTCTGTTTTTGCCCCTGACCCTTTGGATCAGCGCGTCCATCACCAATCCGCTGGGAGAGTTGATGCAGCGTTTCGCCAAGGGAGCCCGGGGGGATATCTCGGTCCGCATGCAGCGTGTCTCCATGGACGAAGTGGGCACCCTGGCGCGCTATTTCAACACCTTCATGGAACAGTTGGAGCGCTCCCGGGAGAGTCTGCGCGCGGAAATCGAGGTGCGCAAAAAAGCCGAGGCCGCCATTGGCCGGAGCGAGGCCAAGTACCGCGAGCTGGTTCAGAACGCCAACAGCATCATTCTGCGGGTGGATACCCAGGGGCGAATTATTTTTTTCAATGAGTTCGCCCAGAGTTTTTTCGGGTACAGCGAAGCGGAGATTCTGGGACGCAACTGCATGGGGACCATCATCCCGGAACACGATTCCCAGGGCCGCAACATGCGTCCCATGATGGATGCGGTTGCCAACCTCCCGGAAGAACACGGTTATTATGAGCTGGAGAACATGCGGCGGGATGGTGAGCGGGTCTGGGTGGCCTGGACCAATAAAGCCGTGCGGGACGAGGCCGGCCGGATCAATGAATACCTGTCCATCGGTCACGATATCACCGAGGCCAAAGCCGCTGAAAAAGAGATGGCCCGCATGCGGCTCTATTTGCAGAAGATCGTGGATTCCATGCCGTCCGTTCTGGTGGGCGTCGATCTTGAGGCGCAGATCATTCTGTTCAACCGCGAGGCCCAGAAGCTCACCGGCCTTTCCGGTCAGGCGGCCGTGGGGCGGCCGGTTGACGATGTTTTGCTCAATTTCGCGCCCCATAAAGGGATGGTGCGGCAGGCCATTGCCGGGCAGACGACCATGAAGGCGGAAAAAGTGGCCCACCCTGTGCGGCGCGGGCAGCGCCGGGCCGATATCATGATCTATCCCATTGTATTCAGGCGGGTGGAAGGGGTGGTGATCCGCATCGACGATGTGACGGCCCGGGTCCGTATGGAAGATATGATGGTGCAGACTGAAAAGATGATGTCCGTGGGGGGGCTGGCCGCGGGCATGGCCCACGAAATCAATAATCCCCTGGGGGCCATGGTGCAGAGCGCCCAGAATATTTTGCGGCGCGTTTCCCCTGAACTGCCGGCCAATATTCAGGCTGCCAAAGCTTGCGGCATCGAGCTTGCGGCCGTGCGCAATTATCTGGAAATGCGCAGTATCATCGCTTTTTTGGAAGGGATTCGGGCCTCCGGGGAGAGGGCCGCTGAAATCGTGGAAAACATGCTCCATTTCAGCCGCAAGAGCGAGTCGCGCAAAACACCGGTTCAATTGGCGGACCTTCTGGATAAAACCGTTGCTCTGGCTGCTCACGATTATGACTTGAAGAAGAAGTATGATTTCCGCCGAATCCGCATCGAGCGGGTTTTTGAGCGCGACCTGGGGATGGTGCCGTGTGTGGCCACGGAGATCGAACAGGTGATTCTGAACCTGTTGCGCAATGCAGCCCAAGCCATGGCCGGCGTGGATTTGAACGGCCGGCCCCCTGTCATCACCCTGCGGCTTTACAAAGAGGCGGACATGGCGGTGGTCGAGGTGGCGGATAACGGTCCCGGGATGGACGCCAAAGCGCTTAAACGGGTCTTCGAGCCCTTTTACACCACCAAGGATGTGGGCAGCGGCACAGGGTTGGGGCTCTCCGTCTCCTATTTTATCGTGACCAGCAACCACGGCGGAACCATGGAGGCCCGCTCCGGGCCGGGCCATGGGGCCAGTTTCGTCATCCGGTTGCCGTTGGCAGGACAATCGCAAGTAAAAATCACGAACCAAGGATTTTG
>JBFFHG010000322.1:0-5054 GCA_041557055.1 Desulfosarcinaceae bacterium | reverse complement strand
CCGATGCCGTCATCGGCGCCAAAATGGCGCTGAAGGGTGTGGTCTCGCCGGCCGCCATGCTTCGCAAAGGCCGCAGGGACCGCAGGGTTGCCCAGATATTCAAAACCATCCGGCAAAAACATTGAAATGATTTTAAAACCTTCCATCAGGTTCAGATCAAGGCGGACGATGAAGTACTTTGAGTGTTGAAGCCATCGTCCGACGCCCAGATTGGACCTGAAAAGAAGGTTTGAAAGCGTTTCAAAGCAGAAAGCATAATACCATGAAAGTCAGCTATTATCCCGGGTGTTCATTGGAAGAGACAGCCGCCGCCTTTGATCTTTCGGCCCGCCGGGTCTGCGAGCATCTGGATGTCGATTTGGAAGAGATTCCCGATTGGGCCTGCTGCGGCAGTTCACCGGCGCTGAAAATGGATCGCCTGCTCTCCACCTCCCTGGCGGCCAACAATCTGGCCCAGGCCCGCCGGCAGCAATTGGAATCGGTGGTGATTCCCTGTCCGTTTTGCTTCCGCAGATTGCTCAGCGCCCAGCAGGAGACCCAATCGAACCCCCAAGCCCGTCAGGCCGTTCAGGAAGCCATCGGCGCGGAACCGGATGAGAACTTGAAGGTTGTCAGTCTGCTGGGTTTTTTGCGTTACGCGGTCGGACTGGAAGCCATCGGCGCCAAAGTCCAAAAGCCCCTGAAAGGGCTCAAAGTCCTGCCCTACTACGGATGCTACCTGGTCAAGCCCGCAGCCGTGACCCACTATGACGATCCTGAGAATCCGGTCTCCATGGATCAGCTCCTGGCGGCGTTGGGGGCCGAGGTTCTGCCCTGGGACTTCAAGACCGAATGCTGCGGCGCCAGCCTGGCGGTCAGCAAGACGGATATGGTTTGCGACCTGAGCGGGCGGATCATTCAGGAGGCGGCCTATCGCGAGACCGATGCCATCGTTGTGGCTTGCCAGCTTTGCCAGGCCAACCTGGATATGCGCCAGGCTCAGATCGGCAAACAGCACGGCAGGCAATATCACATACCGGTTGTCTATTTTACGCAGCTTATGGGTCTGGCATTCGGCATCTCCTACAAGGAACTGGGCATGCAGCGTCATCTGACCAGCCCCAAAGCGATGCTGAAATCAAAGGGTGTTATTCAATGAAAAGAATCGGAGTCTATATATGCCACTGCGGCACCAACATCGCCGGCACGGTGGATGTGACCAAAATCAGCGATGAGATTGGCGCCGAATGCCCGGTCACTGTCTGCCGGCATTACAAGTACATGTGCAGCGAACCGGGCCAGAAACTGATTCGGGACGATATCAAAGAGCTGGGGCTGGACTATGTGGTGGAAGCCTCCTGCTCGCCGAAAATGCACGAACCCACCTTTCGCAATGCCGTATCGGCGGCCGGTATGAATCAGTATATGTTCGAGATGGTCAATATCCGCGAACATTGCTCCTGGATCTGCGAGAATCCCGACCTGGCCACCTGCAAGGCCAAAGACCTGATCAAGGGCGGCATTGCCCGCGTGGCCCATCACAAACCTCTGCAGGGCAGCAGGAAACCGGTCAACCCCAAAACCCTGGTGGTGGGCGGGGGCATTGCCGGCATCACCGCCGCCCTAAAGATCGCCAAAGCCGGTTACAAGGTCTATCTGGTGGAAAAAGAGGAGATCATCGGCGGCCGCATGGCCCAGTTCGATAAAACCTTTCCAACCCTGGACTGCGCCGGATGCACGTTGACGCCCAAAACCAGCGAGGTGGGGCGTCATCCCAACATTGAAATCCTGACCAAATCACAGATTGCCGGTGTCAGCGGGTTCGTGGGCAATTTCAATGTCTCCGTCCGCCAGGAACCGCGCTATGTCAGCCTGGAAAAATGCACCGGCTGCGGCGACTGCCAGAAGGTCTGCCCCATTGATGTGTCCAGCACGTTCGAATGCGGCATGACAACCCGGCACCCCATCAGCCGGCCCTTTCCACAGGCCATCCCCAATACCTACTCGATTATGCGCACCGGCCAACCGCCTTGCGAAAATGCATGCCCGGCCGGCGTCAACGTGTGCGGCTACATGAACCTGGCCGGCCTCGGCAAGTTCGACGAGGCTCTGGCGCTGGTCCGCGAAAAAATGCCCTTTGCCGCCATCTGCGGCCGCATCTGCTTTCACCCTTGCGAAACAGCCTGCAAGCGGGGACAGATCGATCAACCGCTCTCCATCTGCTACACCAAACGTTTTTTAGGGGACCGGGAGTTACAAAAAGGCGAATTCAACCATCCGCCCCAAAAAGATCCCCGTCAGGAAAAAGTGGCCGTCGTGGGCGCCGGTCCCGCCGGTCTTTCGGCCGCCTACTATCTGGCCCTGGAAGGCTACCCGGTGACCGTTTATGAAAAACTGCCGGTGCCCGGCGGCATGTTGGCGGTTGGGATTCCCGACTATCGCCTGCCGCGGGATATCCTCAACGCTGAAATCAAAAATATCGAAAGCCTGGGGGTGACCGTCAAGACCGGTGTGGCCTTCGGCATTGATGTCACTTTCGAGAGCCTGGAAAACGATGGCTTCAAGGCCTTTTTCGTGGCCACCGGCCTGCACAAGAGCACCAGCCTGCGAACCGAGGGCGATGATCTGGAAGGGGTGATCGGCGGTGTGGATCTGCTTCGAAGGGTTTCACTGGGTGAGGACCTGCCCATCGGCCGGAAGGTGGTCATCATCGGCGGCGGCAACGTGGCCATTGACTGCGCCCGCACCTGCTGGCGCCTGGGCGCCGAAGAGGTGATCATCCTCTACCGCCGGACACGGTCCGAAATGCCGGCCTCCGCATGGGAAATCGAGGAAGCAGAACACGAAGGTGTCAAGTTTCAATTTCTGGCGGCGCCCACCCGGCTCGTCGGTGAGGCGGGCAAGCTCAGCGCCCTGGAATTCATTCAAATGGAGCTGGGCCAACCGGATGAATCGGGCCGACGGCGGCCCGTGCCCATCGAAGGTTCCGAAACGGTCATGGCGGTGGACAACGTCATCCCGGCCATCGGCCAGGCCGCCGACCTGGATATGCTCAAAAAAATCGGGCTGAAACTTGATCGTTGGGGCATGATCCAGACCGATAAGGACGCCCTTGTAACCTCGCGCCCCAATGTCTTTGCCGGCGGCGATTGCAGTCTGGGTGCGGCCAGCTTCGTGGAGGCCGTTGCCCAGGGCCGCCAAGCCGCCCGATCCATTCATCACCATCTGGCCCATGGGGGTTTGCGGCCCGTCGATTCCAAAGAAAGGCCCATGGATAAAACGGTCAGCGAAGAAGAACGCAGCCGCGCACAGCCCATCGAACGACAGGCCATGCCCAGTCTGGCAGTGGAAAAACGCAGGCAGGGTTTCGCTGAAGTGGAATTGGGCTTTACTTCCGAGATGGCCCAGGCCGAAGGCCGGCGCTGCCTGAGCTGCAGCGTGTGCTGCCAATGCGGTGAATGCGCGCGCAATTGCGGCCCCCAGGCCATCGACCTCAGCGCCAGGGAACGCATTCGTGAGCTGGATGTGGGCGCCATCGTGGTGGCCACGGGCATCGACGTCTTCGACGCCCGTCGTTATCCCGAATATGGCTTTGGCCGTTATCCCGATGTGATCACCAACCTGCAGTTCGAACGCATGTGCAACGCCTCGGGCCCCACCAAGGGGCAGGTGGTCCGCCCCAGTACGGGCGAGGCTCCCCAAAGCGTGGTTTTCATCCAATGCGTGGGCTCCCGGGACCCGGCCAAAGGCAATGCATACTGCTCCAAGGTGTGTTGCATGATCACCGCCAAGCAGTTGAGTATTTACAAACACCACAACCATGACGGCCAGGCCTACGTATTTTACATCGACAACCGCACCGGCGGCAAAGGCTATGAGGAGTTCCTGCGCCGCGGCATGGAGCAGGAAAAGGCCCAGTATATCCGCGGCCGGGTGGCCAAGGTCTACGAGGCGGGCGGGCGGCTGGTGGTGCGCGGTGAAAACAGCCTGGCCGGCGGCCTTGTCGAAATCGAGGCCGATCTGGTGGTTCTGGCCACCGGTCTGGTGGCCCAGGACAACCACCTGGACGTTGCCCGGGCGTTAAATCTCTCCACGGACAAAGACGGCTTCTTTATCGAACTGCACCCCAAGCTGGGACCTGTGGAGACCTCTCTTTCGGGCATCTATCTCGCCGGTGCAACCCAGGGGCCCAAGGATATTCCCGAATCGGTGGCCCAGGGCGGCGGCGCCGCCGCCGAAGTGCTCGCCTTGTTCGGTCAGGGGGAAGTGGAAGTGGAGCCCACCGTGGCTTCCGTAAACACCCGGTTGTGCACGGGCTGCAAGACCTGTGTCGGTCTGTGCGCCTACTCGGCCATCTCGTTCGACGAGGCCTCCAAAACCGCCTCGATCAACGAAGCCCTTTGCCAGGGTTGCGGGACCTGCGCGGCCGCCTGCCCGGTGGCGGCCATTCATGTCCAGCACTACACACCGGATCAACTCTTTGCGCAAATCAAAGGAATATTGGCATGAGCTCTTTTGAACCCAAGATCATGGCGTTTCTTTGCAACTGGTGTTCCTATGTGGCTGCCGATGCGGCCGGTGTCTCCCGCTTTACCCAGCAGGCCAATGTACGGGTCGTAAGGGTTTTTTGCTCGGGCATGGTGGACCCCGGTTATGTCATCAAGGCTTTTGAAAGCGGCGCCGACGGGGTTCTGGTGGCCGGTTGCTTTCCCGGCGACTGCCACTATATCTCCGGCAACATCAAGGCCATGCGGCGCGCCCCCCTGCTCGGCAAACTGCTCACCGAACTGGGGGTTGAAAAAGAGCGTTTCAGGCTGGAATGGATCGCGGCATCGGACTCGGTCCCCTATGCACGGATCATGAATGAGCTGTGCGACACCATTCGCAAACTGGACCCCTACAAAAGGCCTCGTAACGCAGCCGCCCACGGCCCCGGTTCGACGACTCCGGAGGACCAGGGGCAAGCCGGGGAGAACTGCTGCTGCAGCGTTGCGGTTGAAAGCTGAAAGGCAACAATGGAACATGGAACCAGGAATTAGAAGCTTATGAATCCAAGAAAAAAAAGCGTCGCCATT
>JBFFHG010000321.1:0-5055 GCA_041557055.1 Desulfosarcinaceae bacterium | reverse complement strand
AGAACGTCAGCGGCAAAGGCCGCCGGCAGGTACTCATTTTCAAAAATGAGCCGGGAAAGATCGGATAATTTTGCCGTAGGAATCGGATAAATATCAAACGGCAGATTTTTGTATCTTCTCTTTTCACTCAGAATGCGTTCTTCCTGCTCGTTGGCAATCGATCGACGCGGGCCGGTTCGAATCCAAATTCGGCCTTCATATTTTACAGGCGGCATATCGGACGGAAGAGCCGTTACCACAGCCATTTGAGCGCCTTTCAAAATACGTTTTTCAACGGAAAGAACAGGCAACGGCAAAATGTTTCCGTCCGTTTTCATGTCCGCCAGGCTGCGAAGCAATTCATCCGTGATGGGCTCATGAGAGGGAGAGCCGTCATCTTTTGCGCCAATAAATAATACACCAGGCTTGTTATGGTTTGGCAAATCATTGGCAAAGGCACAAACCGCTTGTCTGGCTTTTTTGGGTGTATCCCCTTTAAACGTCTGTTTACGCTCAATTCGGTCAGATTCGAGGTCATCGAGCAGGTCTTCAAGTTCACCGTTGGTAAATCGTTTCATTGGAAATTCCCTTATTCCGGAATGATCCGCACTTTGGCCGGGGTCATGCCGACATCATGGTGCCGAGTTGAGCATCCATCTGAGAACCAGCGGTCTTGCCGGAACCGGACTCGCCGACTATCAACACCAGACGATGATACAAACCTTCTGCTGCTTGAGGGGATCTCTTTATCTTGTTCTGAATCGGTTCTGTCATGATCGCTTCTTATTGTTCGGTGTCTGGCTTGGCCAATCTGTCGGCCGCACCGCCGGAGCGAACCCATTCATCCACTTCGTTTTGTTTGAACATCCAACGACGACCGACGCGATGGCCCGGCATGCCACGTTGCTCGATCCATTTATAGACTGTCTCGTTGCTCACATTCAGATATTTGCAAATGTCATCGACTGTCAGCCACCTCTCATCCATAGCCTTCGTCCTTTGTTCATCATTTTTTTGGGTCAAAGCCCGAAGGTTTCGGAGAGCCCGGAAATCCAGGTTCGGCCCTGCAAATTGCTAACATAGACTATTTTGATTTTTGGCCCAAATCAATCGATTTTTGCCGAATAGAGCCGGTTTTTCCAAAAAACGGCCTGACGGTGGTTCCCAATCCGTTCACAGCCGTTAAAGCGACGACGACACTTAATTTTATTGACACTTAACATATTTATTCAATATGTTTTCGGAATGTTAAGATAATCTTTCCGTTTTATGACCATCGCGGTTATTCTCAGGACAGACCTGTAACCTTTGCCTGTGTTTTCGCTCTGAATTTCCAACCGCAAAGGAGGTGACCGAATGAATAAATGGCGTAAGGCCATCTCATTGACCGCTCTGTGGGCTTTTGTGCTGCTCATTCTGACCAGCATCATTCTCTATATCGTGCCGGCCGGCCGGGTGGCTTACTGGGCGGACTGGCGACTGTGGGGATTGACCAAAACCCAATGGGGCGAATTGCATATCAACCTGGGCGTTTTGCTGCTGGCGGCCGTTGGTCTGCACATCTATCTGAACTGGAAACCCATCCTCTCCTATATGAAAACCAAGACCAGGCAACTCAGAATTTTCACCCGGGATTTTAATGTCGCCATGGCCGTTGCGCTGGCTGTGATGTCGGGGACCTACCTTGGGCTGCCGCCTTTCAGCACCGTGATCGCGGTCAGCAATGCCATTAAAGATGCCGCCGCCGAAAAATACGGCGAGCCGCCTTACGGTCATGCCGAGCTTGCCACGTTGAAGACCTTTTCCGCCAGAATGGGCTGGAACCTCAATGAGAGCCTTCAACGCCTGAAGAAAAACGGCTATCCGGCAGATGATCCGCAAATGACCCTTCTGGATGTGGCCGTTAAACAGGGTGTTGCGCCGCAACAGGTTTTTCTGGCCATGCGGCCGGTGGAGAGCCAAAGCGCACGGCAACAGATCAAACTGCCCCACGTTCCGCCGCCGGGCATCGGCCGCCAGACCCTGGCCGACATCTGCCAGACCTATGATTTCAATATTTCCAATCTGATTCGGGCGTTGAGCGCTGAAAAGGTGAACGCCACAGCCGAACAATCCATAAAAGAGATCGCTGACCAGCACAAGATCGCGCCCCAGGATCTATACGGGCGTATTAAACGGATTACGGATAAATTCTGATGTTTTGTCGCGCAGGATTGCGCACGAATCGTTGCCATCCGTCCGATGGTATCCGTCATCTTTATTCACATTGACCTGGGTTCTTTAATCCGCTAAAGCGTCAACTCGGGGAAAATGCAGTTAACATAGAGCGGCGGTTTGCGATTCTATGAACAGCTTGATTGCTCATCCCGTTTGACGAAGTAACCATTTAACCAAGCAACGAATTGAAACAATGATCGCAGTAGACAACCTGACAAAATCTTACGGCGGCCGCGTATTGTTTGACGGCATCACTTTCAAGATCAATCCCAAGGAGCGGGTGGGGCTGGTGGGCCGCAACGGGCACGGCAAAACCACCCTGTTTCGTATTCTCATCGGCGAAGAGGAATATGACGACGGCAATCTTACCTTTCCCAAGGGCTATCGTATCGGTCATGTGCGCCAGCAGTTGTTGTTCACCCGGGAAACGGTGCTGGAGGAAGGTGTTCTGGGGTTGCCGGAAACGGAAAAAGACCATCACTGGAAGGTGGAAAAAGTGCTGGCCGGCTTGGGCTTCAGTCAGGCGGACATGCAGCGCGCTCCGGCCGAATTTTCCGGGGGCTTTCAGGTGCGGCTCAACCTGGCCAAAGTATTGGTCTCCGAGCCCGATCTGTTGCTGTTGGATGAGCCCACCAACTACCTGGACATCACCTCCATTCGCTGGATTGAAAGCTTTCTGCTCAACTGGTCCCACGAGTTGATGCTTATCACCCATGACCGCAGCTTCATGGACCGGCTGGTGACGCACACGTTGGGTATTCACCGTAAAAAAATTCGTAAAATTCCCGGCGATACCGGGAAATATTATGACCAGATCGCCCAGGATGAAGAGATCTATGAAAAGACCCGTCAGAAAGATGAGCGCCGTGCCAAGGAGATGGCGCTTTTCATCACCCGCTTTCGCGCCAAGGCCCGTTTGGGCGGGCTGGTTCAGAGCCGGGTCAAGACCTTGGCCAAACTGCAGAAAAAAGATAAACTGCAAGCCATGCGCGACCTGGAGTTCAGCTTCCGCAGCCTGGCGTTTCGCGGCAAGCAACAGATCAGCATCAACGACCTCGCTTTTGCCTATTCCGGTCACGCCCCGCTGTTTGAGGAGATGAATATCTCCATTCATTCCGGGGACCGGGTTTGCGTGGTGGGACCCAACGGCCGGGGAAAAACCACCCTGCTCAAAGTGCTGGCCGGACAACTCCGCCCCATAAAGGGCGAAGTGGCCTATCATCCAGCCGTGGTGCACGGTTTCTACGAACAGACCAACATCAAGACCCTCAACGATTCGAACACCATCGAACAAGAGATTCTCACTTGCCATCCCGACCTGGAGCGCCAGCAAGCCCGCAACATATGCGGGGCCATGCTGTTTGAAGGCGACGATGCGCTGAAAAAGATCTCCGTGCTTTCCGGGGGTGAAAAGGCCCGGGTCATGCTGGGAAAGATTCTGGCCACACCGGTGAACCTGCTGTTCCTGGATGAGCCCACCAACCACCTGGACATGGAGTCCTGTGACGCTCTGGTTGCGGCCATTGACAATTTCGACGGCGCCGTCATCATGGTTACCCACAACGAGATGTTTCTGCATGCCCTGGCCCAACGACTGATCGTTTTTGACCAGGGCCGGGCCACGGTGTTCGAAGGCACCTACCAGGCGTTTCTGGAAAAGGGCGGCTGGGGCGATGAAGCCATTGCGCCAACGGTCTCCCAATCATCGCAAGAGGTCAGTAAAGCCGTTCCACAAGTCAGTAAAAAGGAGTTGCGACAGCAGCGATCCACTATCATCCGTGAGCGTTCGCGTGCGCTCACACCCGTTGAAAAAGCCATTGCAAAAGCTGAAACCACCATTGAAAGCCAGGAAAAGCGCCTGGCCCTGCTTAACGAGGAGATGATTCAAGCCTCCCAGGAGCAGGACGGTGCGCGCATTGCCGGACTTTCACCGGCCATCAGCCAGTGCCAGAGCATGATTGATAAATGTTTCGAAGAGCTGGAAGCCCTTTACCCTCAAAAAGAGACCCTGGAGCAGACATTCAATCGACAATTGGAGGATCTGGGCGAGGGATAATGAAACTATAGCCCTACGGAGCCATGAGGGCTTTAGGTATTCAACGGTATCTGATCGAATAGCACAGATGGTGGTTAAAGAAGCGATTGAGCCGGAGATAGACAGGAAAATTCATCCGGATTCCTACGGATATCGGCCAGGTAAATCAGCGCATCACGCGTTATCAAAAGTCAAGGATCGCTGTTGGCGACGTCCGTGGGTGTTGGATATGGATATCAAAGCTTTCTGTAACTATTCAGCGTAATTCACAACAAAAAAACACCTCTTTCTTATTAAATTCCGGCAACATGCCGTTGCACAACAGTTCCAGTGCACGGCTTGCTTTGATCCCTTGTTTGCGACAGGTGGACAAATAGCTGCGAATCCGGCAAAATATTTTGGCCCCCTCAATGGATCCAAAGCAGCCGGATATCTTGTGCTGAACCTTTCTATTCCGTCATGCGGACAACCGTACGGCCTTTGTGTTGCCCCTTTAACATGCGGTTGATGCATTGATCCAGATCCGCCAGGGCTATTTCCGCCACGACCTCTTCCATCATGGGGATCTTCCACTCATGGGCAAGCAATTCCCAGGTTTTGAGTCTGTTGGCCATGGGGCAATTTTGAGAATCGATGCCCACCAGGGTTACACCGCGCAGGATAAAGGGATACACGGTGAGGGGCAGGTCCGGCGACGCCACGTTGCCGCAACAGGTCACCACGCCGTTGGCGTTCACGGATTTGATGGTGGTCGCCAGGATATCGCCGCCCACCGTGTCGATGCCGCCGGCCCAGAGGCTCTTGAGCAGGGGGCGGTCGCTTTT
>JBFFHG010000320.1:0-5066 GCA_041557055.1 Desulfosarcinaceae bacterium | reverse complement strand
AAAGAGGTGGTGGAAACGCCGGACATCAACATTCACCTGGCCACTGAAATAAAAAGCATCGCCCGCAACGGCCGCTTCAGCATCCAACTCAACAAAATCGAGGTCAATAAAGCCGACGGGTTGGAAGCGTGCCGGAACGGCTATGCCGACAACCCGGTCCAATGTTCGGCTGTTGGAGGTTATTCCAAGCACAACGCCAAATACTATGCCGCCGATGGACGGCTCAACCCCGAAACCACCGGCCGGGAAACCCGGCTGGAGACCGATGCCGTTATTCTGGCTTCCGGTTTCGCCCCGTTTGACGCCACAAGAAAATCAACCTACCGGTACGGCGATCTGTCCAATGTGATCACCGGACTGGACCTGGAAAGAATCAAACGCGCCAACGGTAAAGTGCTACGGCCTTCCGACGGTCAAGCCCCTCAAAAAATCGCTTTTATTCAGTGTGTGGGCAGCCGCGACGAACGCCTGGGCAACCTGTGGTGTTCCCAGGTCTGCTGTCCCTATGCGTTGCGCACCGCCATGAGCCTGAAACACAAAAATCCCGATCTGGAGATCACCATTTTCTATATGGACATCCAGAACACGGGCAATAACTTTGCCACCTTCTACCAACAATGCAAAGACGGGCTGAAGTTTGTGCGCACCATTCCCGTGGACATGTATCAAGCCGAAGATGACCGCATCCAGACGCGCTATATGGCCGAAACCGACGGCCTCCCGGTGGATGACGTGTTTGATATGGTGATCCTCTCCGTGGGTATTATGCCCGGCAGCGACAATCAAGTCATGGCCGAAGCCCTGGGCATCTCCCTGAACAACGACGGGTTTGCCGCCGGCGCGAACGCGCTCGACACCACCGCCACCAATCAAGACGGCGTTTTTCTGGCCGGAACGGTGCAGGGCCCCAAAACCATCGCCAACACCATGGCCCATGCCGGTCAATCCGCCGGCAATGTCATCGCGTATTTAAGGAGGGCCTCATGACGGATAACATCAACGCAGAAATGAAAACAATCAATATCTCCAAAGAGGTTCTGGTCATCGGCGGTGGCGTGGTGGGCCTGCAGACCGCCAAAACCATCGCAGACCAAGGCTACCCTGTGGTGCTGGCCGCAGCCGCTGAAAAAGAGGGATTGGCAGCCGAATCCCTGCCCCTTTCCGGGGGGGATGCGGATCAGCTCAATGCCCTGATGGCCCAGGCCAAAGCGTCGGACCGCATCAAAATCCTGACGAATTGCCAGGTGGCCGGAGCTGCCGGCATGCCCGGCGATTTCAAGGTGTGGTTGGCAGCCCGGCAAGAGGTCACTGAAAAACAGGTCGGCGCCATCGTCGTGGCCGGTGATGTGACCATTCGCCCCTTGAACAAAGACTATGGACTGACGCTCGGAGACAATGTGATCACCCAGTCCCGGATGGAGGAAAAACTGACCGCTGACGCCGCTCAACTGTCCGGTAAAACAGTGGCTTTCCTGGTGGGACTGGCCCAACCCGGCGATCCCCTGAACATGGAGCGGGTTTTCCGCAGCGTTCTGGCCCTGACCGAAATCAGGGATTGCACTGTCTATGTGTACGTGGCCGACCTGAAAGTGGCCTCGGACCAGTTGGAACGCCTTTACCTTCAGACCCGCGACAAAGGCGCCCTCTATTTCAAACTCAGCCAAGCCCCGACCGTCTCTCAGGAAAACGGCGCACTGAATGTGACTTACAGCGACCCGGTGATCCTCAAGGACGTAAACCTGCAACCGGATCTCATCGTCGTAGACGAGGCCATTGAAGCCAGCACCGCCAACCGGGAACTGGCTGAAATGCTGCGTATCGATCTGAGCCCCAGCGGCTTTATGCAAACCGACAATGTGCACCGCTATCCGGTCGCCACCACCCGCGAGGGCATTTATGTGGTGGGCGGCGCCCGTGAGGTTAAAAATATCAACGGCGCCTGGATGGATGCCGAGAATGCCGCGCTGCAAATCAACGCCCTGCTGGGCGACGGAACCAAACAAGTCTCCACGGCCACCAAGCTGGATGGCGGTAAATGCACCTTCTGTCTGACCTGCTACCGCTGCTGCCCGCACGGCGCCATCTATTGGGAGAATGAAAGCAACACCATCATCTCCCCCGCGGCCTGCCAGGGTTGCGGCATCTGCGCCAGCGAGTGCCCCATGGACGCCATTCAGATCGGCGATTTCAGCGACACCGACATGAAAGCGCGGATCAAGTCCAGCGCTTCCCAGAACATCCGGGCCCCCAAAATCGTGGCTTTCTGCTGCCAGAATTCGGCTCTGGAAGCCGGTCAGATGGACCGCGAGTTTAAAATGACGCTGCCGCAGGGACTTCAAATCGTTCAAGTACCCTGCGCCGGTAAGGTGGATCTGGATTACATCCTGACCGCCTTTGTGGAAGGGGCCGACGGTGTGCTGGTTCTGGCGTGCCACCCGGGCAACTGCAAATCCGAACAGGGCAACACCTACGCCGGATGGCGGGTTCAAGATGCCCAGCGCATGTTGACCGAAATCGGCATGGATGCGAATAAACTGCGTTTTGCCACCCTGGCCGCCAACATGGGCAGCGACTTTGCCCGCATCGCCAATGAGATGGCAGCGGAGTTGAAAGCCCAATCGTAATTTCAAACCCTGAGGGGTCGGCCCCAAACCGCCCTTCAGGGCTTTTTCTGAAATAGATTTTTTCCTTGTCTTTTTGGTGAGGATTGGTCATTAATTATAAGTTACCATAGATTATCACGATTTAGGGTATCTCATATACATGGAGGATTTTTGTATGGCTGAAGAAGCAATCAAACTCGGCGGCAAACAACAGAGCACCTTCATCGACAAGGTCAAAGAGCTGCTTCCCCAAGGCGGGAATCTGAATCTCTGTCTGACCTGCGGTGCGTGCTCATCCGGCTGCCCGGCCACCGGCCTTGAGGGGATGGACCCGCGCAAATTCCTGCGTATGGCCGCACTGGGCATGGACGAAGAGATTTCCAAAACCAAATGGGTCTGGATGTGCAGTATGTGTACCCGCTGCATGTATGTCTGCCCCATGCAGATCAACATTCCCCAACTGGTTTACAACGCGCGCGCGCTGACACCCCGCGAGCAGCGCCCCAAGGGCATACTGGGCTCCTGTGATATGGCCTTGCGCAACGACACCTGCAGCGCCATGGGCGCCACGGAAGAGGACTTCCAGTTTGTGGTGGAAGATGTGCTGGAGGAGTACCGCGAGGCCCAACCGGAATTCGCCGAAATGGCGGCGCCGGTGAATAAAGAGGGGGCCTACTATTTCCTGAATCAAAACTCCCGTGAACCGGTGACCGAACCGGACGAGATGGTGCCGCTGTGGAAAATCCTGAATCTGGCCGGCGCCGACTGGACTTACGGCACCAAAGGGTGGGCGGCTGAGAATTACTGCATGTTCCTGGCCGACGATGATGCCTGGAAACACATTGTCGAAACCAAGGTGAAGGCGGTGGAGGATCTGGGCTGCAAGGTCTGGCTCAATACGGAGTGAGGGCACGAGCTTTTCGCGGTCCGGTTCGGACTGCAAAAATTCGGTATCAAAGCCAACTTCGAAATCAAAAGCATCATCCAACTCTATGCCCAGTGGATCAGAGAGGGAAAGCTCAAACCCAGCTCCGAGTGGAACAGGGAGCGCAAAATCAAGTTCACGGTTCAGGATCCGTGCCAACTGGTGCGCAAGAGTTTCGGTGATCCGGTGGCCGAAGAGTTGCGTTTTGTGGTCAAAACCGTGGTGGGTGAAGAGAACTTCATCGACATGCACCCCAACCGCTCCAACAACTTTTGCTGCGGCGGCGGCGGCGGTTTCCTGCAATCCGGATACCCGGAGGAACGACGCAAATACGGCGAACTCAAGGCCAACCAAATCCTGGCCACCGGCGCCCAATACGCAATCACCCCATGCCACAACTGTCACGCCCAGGTCCACGACCTGGCCGAACAGCGGCATCACCCCTGGCAAACCGTTCACCTGTGGACCCTGCTGTGCCTGTCCATGGGCATCCTCGGTCCCAACGAACGCGTCTACCTGGGTGACGACCTGAAGGATGTGGATGTTTTCCATCCGGAAAGTGAAATGTAAAAACGCCGTTCAGGCAACATACAAACGCCCGCTCCGCTATGGGAGCGGGTGTTTTATGTTGAAACAACTCATGAAAAAAACAGATAAACAAAATGGGGAATTACGACAAAAACGCCATTCCGGCATAACGCCGCACCAGCAAGGCTATGGCCAAATTGGTCAGACCGTGGATGATGATGCAGACCCAAAGGCTATGGGTTCTGTGGTAAAGCCAGGTGGTGAAAAGAAAGTAGGCGGCGGCCGAGGGATATTCGTAAACGCGGTGTCCGCCGGTAAAAAAAAAGGTGGTCAACACCACCGCAAAGGTGCTGATGGGCGGAGAATCCAGTTTTTGAGGGTGCTGGTCAAAGGCATCCATGATAGCGGACGCAATACCTTTGCCCTTGCGAAGTGCGCCGGCCTGGTGAAACCAGGACATGAGATAAACCCGCATGAAGAGCTCTTCAAACAGAGCCACCAAAAGGACGGCGTTGATCAGTTGCAGCCCGAAGGCCATTGAAAAAGCATCCCCCTCAATGGTTGCTGCAACCGGAACCTCAAATAAGTGATAACAGTTGAATAGATAGAGCGGACCGATCCAAAGCCCCAAAGCCATTGGCAGCCATGCCGCAGCGATTGCACCGTGTTTTATGGAAAATGGCCCGAATCGGTAGATCTTGAAAAACCATACCATGGCCGCGCTCGTGCAAACGAACTTGAGCGGTTCTTCCCATCGGACCGGAATGATACCGTCGGCAAGAGTGGCAACAGCCACATAAATCAAGTAGGGTAAGAGGTAGGGGATGAGCAGCTCTCTGTATGCCTTTGAAACGGGCAACAGTCTGCAATTGGGTCCAGTGTTAGTGGGCATGAAATCTCTATTTGACAGTTGAAGCCCCGCGCCTGTGGAAGCGGAGCGGGGCTTCAACTCATAGGTTAAATAATCGGCGATTTCCGATCTTTATTTCTTATTTCTTGATCAACTTTTT
>JBFFHG010000319.1:0-5066 GCA_041557055.1 Desulfosarcinaceae bacterium | reverse complement strand
CGTCTGGGGGGCACCTTCACCCTGCCCGAGACCGATTGCCGCTTAACATTCTGGATTTCTTACGATATTGAAATAGATTGGGATTATGCCTTTGTGGAGATCCATACCGTGGGAGAGGACGACTGGACAACCCTTGCCGATATCAACGGTCTGACCACTCCGGATACGGGCCAAAGTTGCCTCAGCGGCTGGGCCGATGTGGAAAACGGAATCCATCCCCACCTGCTTCACTACATGGACGCCGAATGCAACCCCAGCGGCACCAGCGGCACCTGGAATGCGTTGACCGGCAACAGCAACGGCTGGCAACAGGTCGCCTTTGATTTGTCGGCCTTTGCAGGTCGAACCGTGGAAATCCATATCGCCTATGCATCGGACTGGGGCACCCAGAATCTGGGCGTGTTCGTGGACGACATCGAGATCAGTGGTCAGCCGGCTGAAGGATTCGAAACCGGCATGGGTCAATTTACGGTCACCACCACAGCGGACAGCACCCCTTTCAACAACTGGGCTCGTATTGCCGGCGGAGGGTTTGCCGAAGGGCCGGTCATTCGCACCCCGGAATCCATCTTCATGGGTTTTGGCTTTGAAGCCATCGCCGGTGAGGAGAACCGGGCGGCGGTAATGCAAAGGGCCATGGACTATCTGAATCCGACGGATTAGATCCATTAGATCCATAGGGGCGATTTTAAACGTCCCCCGCGAAACGTTAAAATGCGATAAGAATTTGTACCTGTTGCACTTGTTGTGTTATTAAAAATATTTTGCAAAATACCGGCTTTCGGATGGGCTGAAAGCCGGTATGCGCATAATATCTTGATCTGAATGGCAGAGCTGCAATGACCATCAAATCCAAACTGCCCGACGTGGGTGTGACCATCTTCACCACGATGTCCAATCTGGCCGCTGATCACCAGGCTGTCAATCTTTCCCAGGGTTTTCCCGATTTCGACGCCCATCCCGGCCTCATCGACCTGGTGGCCGGGGCCATGCGCAAGGGCTTGAACCAGTATGCGCCCATGCAGGGGTTGATCGCCCTGCGGGAGCAGATCGCCAAAAAAATCCTGATGTTGTATGACGCAACGGTCGATCCGGTTACCGGCATCACCGTCACCTCGGGTGCCACCGAGGCGCTGTTTGCCGCCATTTCAGCAGTGGTGCAACCCGGCGATGAAGTGATCATCATCGAGCCGGCCTATGATGCCTACGTACCGGCCGTTCAACTCAATCAGGGCGTACCGGTTTTCATCCCCATGAACTTTCCCCGATACACCATTGATTGGGACCGTTTAAAGGCCGCCCTTACCCCGCGGACCCGTCTGATCATTCTCAATTCCCCCCATAACCCCACGGGCACGGCCCTGAATGCCCAGGACATCGCCGCCCTCCAGGATATCATGGAGCGGCAGGACCTTTATATCCTCAGTGACGAAGTCTACGAGCACATCATTTTCGACGGACGCCGCCACGAGAGCATGCTGCGCTATCCGGACCTGGCCCGCAAGAGTTTCGTGGTCAGCTCTTTTGGAAAGACCTATCATACCACCGGATGGAAAATCGGCTACTGCGTCGCGCCTCCGGAGTTGAGCACGGAGTTTCAAAAAATCCACCAGTTTCTGACCTTTGCCAGCAACACCCCTATCCAGCAGGCCTACGCTCAATTCATGCAACACCGCGAGCTGTACACCGAACTGGGCGATTTTTACCAGAAAAAACGCGACAAATTCCTGCACCTGATGCAAGCCTCGCGCTTTTCCCCCCTGCCCTGCGCCGGCACCTATTTTCAGATGATGGATTACGCCCGGATTACCGATGAAGCGGATGTGGACTTCGCCCGCCGCATGACGGTCGAGTACGGTGTGGCGGCCATCCCGCCATCGGTTTTCCACCATGACCGCCGGGATCACAAGGTCCTGCGGTTCTGCTTTGCCAAACAAGACCAAACCCTGGAACAAGCTGCGGAGATTCTATGCAGGATTTAGCCATCACCCTCATTCAAACCGAACTGGCATGGGAAAACATCGATGCCAACCTGACTCTTTTGAATGCTGAAATAGATAAAATCGAGGCGCCCGGCGATCTGATCATTCTGCCGGAAATGTTCTCCACCGGATTCAGCATGAATGCCGAAGGGCTGGCCGAGAAGATGACCGGCAAGGCGGTGACCTGGCTGCGCAACAAGGCTGCCGAAACCCATAGGGTGATCTGCGGCAGCGTCATGGTGGAAGACCAGGGCCTTTATTTCAACCGCCTGGTGTGGGCCCGGCCCGACGGCGATATGGCCACCTATGACAAAAAACACCTCTTCCGCTACGCCGGGGAAGAGAAAGTCTACACCGCCGGCCGCCGACAGGTGACCATCGACCTCAAGGGATGGCGCATTCGCCCCTTTATCTGCTATGATCTGCGTTTTCCCATCTGGACCCGCAACCTGGACCAGGCTTACGACCTGGCCGTTTTCGTGGCCAACTGGCCGGCCAAACGCGCTTTGCCCTGGCAAACCCTGCTGCGGGCCCGGGCCATTGAAAACCAGGCCTATGTGGCCGGTGTGAACCGCGTGGGCAAAGACGGCAACGGTTTCGAGTACAGGGGCCATTCAGCGCTGATCGACCCCACCGGCCGGGTGCTGTTCGAAGAAGAAAATATCCCATGCGCCCCGACCTTGCGCCTGAGTCACAAGGTGCTGACCGATTACCGGGCCCAGTTTCCGGCCTGGATGGATGCTGACGGGGATTTGCTTAAATCGCTATAGTTGAAGTTTGTATTTCTACAAGCTATCTCAAAAAACGGATTTTGGTTCAAGATCAAGGCGGATCCGAGTTTCAAACCGCAGGCATACGCCGGTATTGCGAGGATTTGAAACCCGGATCCAACACCGGGATCGGACCAAAAGACTTTTTTGAGACGGCCGGTACTATTCTTAACCGATTTTGGTTGCACCAAAAGCTGCAAAGCAGGAATTCTTATGTAAAAGTTCAACATGATCAAATCCTGCTTTCCGAAGAAGATCCAATTGGTACGTAACGGGTCTCGGGGAATCTTCCTTGTCGATATAACCAAATATTTTGGCTCGATAGCTTTGGCCCCCCACAGAGCAAAGGTATTCACCATACCGTTCCCACATCAGGGATTGGACAGGTGTTGTTTCATGGGATATCAGATCCGTAATCCAGACGCTTCCGCCAGGAGCGGTCAGACGATAAATTTTTCTGAATGTTGACTCCCAGTCCTGATCATCTCGCAGATGATGTAAAACAGCCGCCGCAAGAATGACATCATATCCTTGATCAGGTAAATCAATTTCACGGAAATCGCCTTTTAAATACCCTTATGACACCGGAGTTCACCGTTGAAATCCGCTCACGAGCCTTTTCCAGCATGGGCAGACTCAAGTCTACAAGGTCACAATCAAAAGGGGAAACATATTGGGACAACTTCAGCGTGTTGTTGCCTGCGCCACATCCGATATCCAAAATTCTTCGAATGCGCCTGGTGGGCTTATAGGCTGCCTGGGCGATCAACGCCATTGCCAATGGCGCATCAATTGTCGCTGTCTGTCCGGTTTCAAGGTTTGAAAATCTTTCAACCTCGTTATCAAATCGCGATTGTATCTCCCTTGTCGTTGATTTCTTTTCAAATGGTGTGCGCATAAATGCCCTACATCCTGTTTTAAAACTGTCATCAAAAAATCGAGCCGCCACCTTTTTGGGCAAATCGATGATCTAAGTCTTCCCATGGTCAGGCACCATGATCAACCGGAATCCCAAACCGGGGCCGAAGAGATCGGCACGAAAACTGAACCGTCTGCTGCAACGGGCGCTCCAGGCGTCCAGGTTCCAACTGCCGCCCCTGATGACACGGTCGGCGCCGGTCATATCCAACACCGGATTTTCGGTTTCATGCCTGGCATAGGCATCCGCCGCAAAGGTGTCCCGGCACCACTCCCAAACATTGCCGCTCATGTCGTACAATCCCAGGCCGTTGGGCGTCTTGGCGCCCACCGGATGGGTACGGCCGTGGCTGTTGGCTTCGTACCAGGCCACCTTGTTGATATCATCGCCGCCGGCATATAGTTCCGGCCGGCCGCCGCTGCGGGCGGCAAACTCCCACTGGGCCTCGGTGGGCAGATCAAAACGGTATCGGCCGTTATGGGCGTCCGTCAGTTGCCGCGCAAAGCTGCAGGCATCATCCCTGGTTACTTGTTCCACCGGCAAATCGTGCCCCTCAAGGCGGGATGGATTTTCCGGAACCAGGCGTAACCATTGGGCCTGGGTCACCGGATAACGACCAATATAAAAACCGTCCAGGGTGACCGCATGCACGGGCAACTCGTTTTCCAGTCCGTCTCCGGTCAGCCCCCCCATCTCAAAGGACCCTCGGGGTACATAGACCATCTCCAGACCGCAGATCTCATCGGAAAAATTTTGGGGCAACAGCGGGGCGTCCCCCCTTGCGTTCCGACATCCCGGGCAACCGACCGCTCCCTTGGGTATGCGTTGGACGCATTGGGGGCAAAGCAGCAGCGCCTCACACGCCGGGCAGCGCTTCCAATTCTGTTGTACCTGCAATCCGCACTGCGGGCACACAAGGGCCTGCAGACGGGTTTCACAAAAAGGGCAAATTTTCCATCCGGGCTGAACGCCCTCACCGCAGCCCGGACATTGGGATAATTGGATATCATTCATAAGATATTAATTTATATTCAATTCAATCATAATTCAACAACCAGCAAGCGGCTCGGCATCAGACAATCGGATTCTAATAGCTCTTTCCCTCCTGATCCTTCATGGGGACAAAACACACATCGAAAACCCTCTCTTTTTTGAGTTTTCCTTCGGTCTTGCGCAGCAAAACCAGTTGCTGGACGCCGGTCACCGGTCCGACCGGGATAACCATGCGGCCCTCTTCGGCCAGTTGATCCTGCAGGGGCTGCGGAATATGCGAGGGCGCGCACGTCACCATGATACCGTCAAACGGCGCCTGCTCCGGCCACCCCCGGTAACCGTCTCCAATCCTGACCCGGACATCCGTGTATCCAAGTTCCATCAGGATTTTTTGAGCGCCTT
>JBFFHG010000318.1:0-5088 GCA_041557055.1 Desulfosarcinaceae bacterium | reverse complement strand
GTCTCTTGGGAATACCCAGGGATCAATTGCCCCGCGTCATGGCCGTGCTCAAGGAACGCGGACTGCTGATCTTTCCGCTATTGATCATCGTCTACCTGCTGATTTCAGGTGTGAGTCCCTTTCTGGCGGCGTTTTGGGGAATCTTCTATGCGGTGGCCGTAGGTCAGGTCCATCCTCGGACCGCGACCCTGCTGGTAACGGTCATCCTTACGGCGCCCACCGTGCTTTTTTGGACCAACCCGCTGGCAAAGCTGACCCCATGGGCGGGCGCCTGGATCATTACGATGATTGCCGGCCTGTCCATCACCTATCGCATAAGTGACCGCAAAGACTGGCTCTACGGCCTCATTCCGGCCGCAGGCCTGACAATTCTGCTGCTCGTCAAAGCCGATCCCATCCTATCCGCTTTTGGCGGACTGATGGCCGTTATCGGCGTCGGGGTCTTCTATCCGGAAAGCAAAATGCGGATTCCCGACATTCTCGACACCCTGGAGTGGGGCACCAAAAACGCCATTGCCATCGGTGCGGCCTGCGCCTGTGTGGGATTCATCGTGGGCACCACCACCCTGACCGGCTTGGGGTTGAAATTCGCCACAGCCATTATCGAATTGGCATCCACGGCAGCCCATTTTGTCAGCATAGCTGATTTTACCAACACCATGGGCCTTGAACCCCTGACGCTCTTTTTCACCCTTGGATTCACAGCGCTCGCCTGTTTTCTGCTCGGCATGGGGATTCCCACCACAGCCCAGTATATCATCGTGTCGATGATCGCCGCACCGGCCCTGATGCAGTGGGGCATCCCCCCCCTGGTATCCCACATGTTCGTTCTGTTTTATGCGGTTCTGGCCGATGTGACACCGCCCGTGGCCCTGGCCGGATATGCCGCCGCCGGCATTTCGGGCGGCGATCCGTTTAAAACCGGGTTCATGTCCTTTGCCCTGTCCTCGGCCAAGCTCTACGTACCCTTTGCTTTTGTCTACTCACCGATCATTTTGTGGATGCCACGCCTGCTCGACCCCGGCGCGACGTTCAACTATGCGGAGTTCCTCATTGTCTTCAGCGGCGTCTTGCTGGGCGTCATTGCCCTGGGAGCGACCATTATCGGGTATCTGAGCGCCAAGTCGACCATCCTTGAAAGAATCGGCACGGGCATAGCAACCTTTTTGTTGTTGATTCACGGGGCCGGGACAAGCCTCCTGGGCTTCGGGCTTCTGCTGGGTATCTTCCTGATCCAGCGGGCCAGAGGACTTCGTCAGGCTACGGCCGCGTCAGTGCCCGCAGCGACATAGGGTTGGCGCTGGTTCTATTTACAGCAGAAGGCGGATTCATGAACCCCGGAAGTTGAATTTAGACCTCAACTTTCGGGGTTCGTATAATTTGCAACAGAAGGCCGGCTCGGCGGGATGATAAAAAACGGCTAAACACCATTTGGGAATCCAATTTTTTTTTTTTTGGCAAAACGTTTGCCGATAAATTCTTCAAACAGCACAACCGCTATCACATTATCATTGATCTCAAACCCGATTATACGTTCTTCATAAAAGTTTATTTAAAAGAGGGGCTGGTTCAAAAAAACTATTGGTGCAGGGGCAGGATAAAATGCAGGACAGGCCACTGGAATAAAGGTTTGCATCCGGCCCGCCGAAAACAAGCCAATATGATAGCAAAAACCTCTATCCGCAACCCTCGCCGTTAACCCAGCGGCCCAGCGCTTCAAGGCTGATGTCCCGGACCACCGCCTGCCCGATGCTTTCCAGCAATACGAATTTGATCTTGTCGCGCTCCCGCTTTTTATCTTTTCCGAGCGCTTCAAAGACCGCCCTGCGGTCAAAGTCGATTCGGGTCGGAAGATTCAGGCGGGTCAGCAGGCGCTTTATGCGTTGGAACGCCTGGTCGTTGAGCAGGCCGTTTTGGCAGGAGAGTTCGGCGGCCATGACCATGCCCGCACTGACGGCGATGCCGTGGGAAATTCCCAGGGTCTTTTCCAGGGCGTGGCCGAAGGTGTGGCCGAAATTGAGCTTGCGCCGCTCACCGGCCTCGCGCTCATCCTGGTTGACCACATTGGATTTGATGACCACCGAATCGCAGACCAACTTTTGCATCACCTCCGAATCCAGCCGTGCGATAGAATCACAATGTGTTTCGATGTATTCAAAATAAGCGGGGTCCTTGATGCAGGCGTGTTTGACAATCTCCGCCAGACCGCAGGCGATCTCTTTTTCGGGCAGAGTTTTAAGCAGCTCGATGTCTGCGATCACAAAGCGGGGCTGGTTGAAAACCCCCACCATATTTTTATAGCCTTTGAAATTGACGCCATTTTTGCCCCCCAGGGTGGCATCCACCTGGGCCAGCAGGCTGGTGGCCACAAAGCCGAAATCCAGTCCGCGCATATAGGTGGAGGCTGCAAATCCGGCAACGTCGCCCACAATGCCGCCGCCGATACCCACCACAAAGGTGGTGCGATCCGCCTCCAGGGCAATGAAGCGATCGAAAATTTTTTCGATGGCGGCCAGGGTCTTGTTCTTCTCTCCCAGTCCGATGGTGATCACATCGCAGGGGGGGAACTGATCGCGGTAATGGCAGGCCACATTTTCATCGGTAATGATAATGGTCCGGCCTGCGGGCAGGTGCTCGGCCAGCCGGCAAAGGGATTCACCGATCAGAATTTCACTGCGGCCGGTCCGGCCTTCAACAAAAATGGATTGCATGGTTTTCTCCACAAAATTTTTCAGATTATCGACTCAACTTTCAGTTTTCATAAACCGGCCAGTTCAGCGTGCGGTTTGTGCCACAAGGGTCGATACAGCAAGCAAACTACCGGTTGACCAGCGCATGCACGGCATCGGCCCAGCGGCAAAGCTCTTCAAACTGATGGGGAAGCAAAGACTGAGCGCCGTCGCTGAGGGCCTCTTCAGGGACGTGATGGACCTCCACGATAAGCCCGTGGGCCCCCACGGCCACCGATGCCCGGCTCAATGGAATCACCTGGTCGCGATACCCGGCCGCATGGCTGGGATCGACGATGATGGGCAGATGACTTTCGCGCAGAATCACCGGCACGGCCGACAGGTCCAGGGTGTTGCGGCTGTGGCGGACAAAGGTGCGCACGCCGCGTTCACACAACATCACGTTGGGGTTGCCTTCGGACATGATATATTCGGCCGCCATCAACCACTCCTCCAGCGTGGCCGACATCCCCCGCTTGAGCAAAACAGGGCGTTTGGATTGGCCGGCGCGTTTGAGCAGGCTGTAGTTTTGCATATTGCGGGTGCCGATTTGAAGAATGTCGGCGTAGTGTTCCACCAGGTCGAAGGTGTCGGTGTCCATCACCTCGGTAACCACCGGCATATCGAATCTATCCCGCACCTTGGCGAGAATTTTCAGCCCCGCCTCTCCCATTCCCTGGAAGGTATAAGGCGATGTGCGCGGTTTAAAAGCACCGCCGCGGAAAATCCGGGCGCCGGCTTTTCTGACCTTTTCGGCAATGGTCATGGCCTGGTGTTCACTCTCCACGGCACAGGGGCCGGCCATCAGCGTCAAGTGGCCGTTGCCCACGGTGACCCGGCCCACTTGAATCAAGGTGTCTTGGGGTTTGACTTCCCGGCTGACCAGCTTATAGGGCCGCGTCACCGCAATGGCGTCCTTGACGCCGGGCAATCCCAGAAAAAGCGCCTGGTCCACGGGCCCCTTGTTGTTGAGAATACCGATGGAGACCCGGTCTCCCCCGGGGATGGGGCGCGCGGTCATACCTTTGGCCTCTATAATTTTTACAACCTTTTCAACCTGTTCGGGTGTGGCGCCCTTTTCCATGACAACCAGCATGATCCTCTCTCCTTATCTTGGGGGGTTCTAATGGCATGAACCTGTTAAATCAAATAAAAAAAACCGCAGGCTTTTGAAATGCCCGCGGTTTTTATCAGTGTAAACTTGTGATTGCGCAATCAGCCGCCGGGCATAAATCCGCTGAAAAACCACCGCCAATAGCCGTTGATCGACGCACGGACGGTGATGCTGTTTGGATTTGAGCCTGCCGCAGGATTGCGCTTTTCTTGTAAGTTCATGGTCACTACCTATTGAAATTTTCCTTTGATTGTCAAGCTGCATTTTTAAAAGCATCAAAAAACATGGATATCAAATACCGGAAGCCATATGGCTTCGCCTTTGATTGGCCCCTCCCTTAAATGGGATTTTCCAAAAAAGCGCTTGACTCCTTGATCGCATCGCCATAAATGTGAGGTTATGAAAATAGTCAACGTCAAACAGAGTGTAATCAATTGGTGGTGGTGGCGCCTGTGGTTGTGGTGCGCCTGTGGGGCCTTGCCATCTGATTGACACAAACAGAATGTTCAAGGGCCGTGGGCGCATATAACCCCACGGCCCTTTTTTTTATTTAAAGGGTCGTGGCAGAGGCAACCACGACCCTTTTTTTGTTTTCCGAATAATACATTTTTAAAAGGAGTCGAATATGCTGATTCGCAAATTTCCGAGCCGGGAACGGTTCGTCGAGTTGGCCCGCGACCACAATGTGGTGCCGGTCTGCGTGGAGATTCTGGCGGACATGGAGACCCCGGTATCTCTGTTGACCAAACTTTACCGTAAGCAGGGGCCCATTTTCCTGCTGGAGAGTGTGGCGGGCGGCGAAAAATGGGGACGCTTCAGTTTTCTGGGAACCTCGGCCCGCACCAGCGTACAGGTTTTCAGAGAGACGGTGACAGTGCAAACCAACGGCCGGACCGAGACCATTGCCCACCACAACGATCCGTTGAAGGTGCTCAAATCCTTGCTTGATCGCTACCGGGCCGTCCAGTTGCCCGAACTGCCCCGCTTTTGGGGCGGGCTGGTGGGCTATCTGACCTATGAAATGGTTTCATTTTTCGAGCGCATTCCCAATATGCTGCCGCCGGAAAAGCCCATTGCCCACTTTGTACTGCCCGATGAACTGCTGATTTTCGACAATATCAAAAACACCTTGATGTGTATTGCCGTGGGCTTCGTGGATCGACACTTCGAGCGACTGTCCGCGTTATGGGCAGGCGCCGTCCCTCCCGCGGCGAGCGCGGCAAGCCCGAGACCCGATGCACGAAG
>JBFFHG010000317.1:0-5089 GCA_041557055.1 Desulfosarcinaceae bacterium | reverse complement strand
GTCTAAAAAAATCCGATTCGGTTTTTTACGCGTACATCAGTTGGATCAATGATAAAAAGAGAGGACTCTGTTTTTATCGCGTCCTTTCATGACAGAAAGGGGGCGGGGTTGTCAACAGCGAATCAGGGCTCTGCCTCCGCCTTTCAGGGGTGGCGCAAATCCATGCTCGGTTACCCGGCAGGCTCCCGGATATCCACCTGAACCAGCCAGCCAGCTCCGTATGAATCGGTTTTGATCAAATCAGGATCATTTTCCAATCGATAATTGACCGCGGTAATCCGTCCGCCCATGGGCATTTCCAAAAATATGGATTGGGTGAGGGTTTGAAGGCTTCCAAACCAATCCTCTCTTTTAAAAACTTCGCCGATCTCGGGAAGCTCGACCAACATAATTTCACCCAATCCCAGGGCTGTTTGCCGGCCAACGCCCAGCAAGGCGAAGTGATCATTTATGGCCCACCAGATGGGGCCCGAATACCCTGCCATACTTGTAATCCTGTCTCCGGGTGTTTGGGTTAACGCGGCGCAAAAATGGCCGAGCGGGCCAGCCCATCCATCTTATTGACCAGTTGATCGATGGGGCCGTAAAACATGCAAAAGGCCTGACAATGTTTGACACAGGCCGGCGGGTCGCCCTCTTTGCAGCGATTGATGCAAAGGTCGCACAGCTCGGTGGGGAACGGCAAATAATCGACAGCCACCGGTTTTTTCTGGGCGGCATAAACATACTCGGTCACCTTGATGCCGCATTTGCCTGCGGGAAAGTCATGCTCCTGCTGGTAGGCCACTTCGCACGTATGGCAGCCGGTACAGTATTCATAGTGTATTAAAAGTCCGTTTTTCGACATGATGGGCGCTCCTATTTCGTCATTTTGGTGATTTTGCAAAGGGTGGTTTTATACTGCCCGCCGCCAAAGCCCGAATTGCTGTCCTGGGGCCCCGGAACAATCTGATTGATCTGATAGTCCCAGACACCGAACAGATCCGGCTCCGGGCCTTTCATCTCCGGCATCCACCAACTGTGCAGGGTTTGAACCATCCTGGGATGCACCCGCAATGAAATCTTGACCTTTCTTTTGACTTTGCCCATATCGTTTTCCAAATAGACCCACTCGCCGTCGTCCACATTGAACGCTTTGGCGGTGTCCGGATGGACCTCCACGCAGGGGACAGGGTTCTTTTCGCGCAGCCAGGGAATCATCCGGTGTTCGGAGTGGAAAAACAGGTGTGATCGCGCGCCGGTGATCATGATCAGCGGGTACCTGGCGTACAACTCAGGCACCCGGGTCGGGCTCTGGGCCGGTTCCCTGAAAAACGGCAGGGGGTCCACCCCCCAGCTTTCGTAAGCCTTGGAATACAATTCGACCTTGCCGGTCTGGGTGGTAAATCCGGGCTTGCCGTCCAGCCGCAGCAACCCCTTTTCATGACGGCGATAGGGCCGGCTGGAATGGCCTTCCGGCGGCATGGCCTGAGACCCCTGGGCCACCAGTTCATCGAAGGTAATGCCGGCCACCGAGAGACGATCGTTGATCAGATCTTTAACGGTTTTATACTTGCAATCGGGATTCAAGCGGTTGGCCATCTCCATATTGATCTCCCAGTCGGATTTGCAATCCCCGACCTGGATGGTCTTATGCATAACCCCCAGCGGAACCCACCATGACCGGAAACTGTCCTTCTCCGCAAAGGTCGCCGCCGGCAAGACAATATCCGCCAACGCCATGGAGGTGGGATTGTGAAACAGGTCCACCACAACAACAAAGTCCAGTTTTTTTAACGCCGTGTAATGCAGTTTTGCGCGGGCGGCCTGTCCGCCCAGGATGTTGGCCGTCTGAATCCAGGCCCCTTTGATGGGGTAAGGTTTGCCGCTGTCGATCTGATCGATGACCATGTCCGGTTGGGCCCATCCCCGGAACCCCTTCACCATGGGGTAGGTATCGCAACCGATGCGAAGCTGATTGAGTTTGTCTATGAGTTTCTGGCCGTAGAGCCCCACAAGTTCCTCTGTGGAGTAAGGATAGGTGGTGACGCCGTGGGAGGGCCGGGCAATGACATTGCCCCCGGGAACGTCGATATTGCCGGTAATGGACCATAAATGGGTGATGGCCTGGGCCACGCTGGTGGCTTCCGGATTCATACAGATGGGAACCCCCCACTGGATGGCGGCCGGTTTGCTGGCAGCGTATAAACGGGCCGCCTCTGCAATGAGCTTCTCCGGAATCCAGGTGATTTCGGAAACTTTTTGGATCGGATACTGCTGGACACGTTCTTTTAGCTTATCAAAACCAAAACACCATTGGTCGACAAACGCCTTATCGTAAAGTTCCTCGTTAATGATCACGTTGAGCATTCCAAGGGCCAGGGCGCCGTCGGTTCCGGGACGGATCTGCAAATGGTGTTTGGCGCGTGAAGAGATCCAGGTATGGCGCGGGTCCACAGATATGATTTGACTGCCCCGCTTCATGCAGTCCACGACCCAGTGGCCGAAAAAACCATCGGAACAGGTCGGCGGCGGGTTCTGTCCCCAGACGAGAATCACCTTGGGCACTTTCCACTCCGGATCGTCATACCGTTTGGCTGAGAACTGGCCTGCATCCATAACGCAGAAATCGCCGATGGTGGCCTTCATGGCCCCCAGGCGCGGCGTATAGCACGATTGCCCGGACAATCCCAGTTGAACCCAGTTGGGACTGCCATAGTTATAACACAGGAACGAAATGGGCCCGCCAACGTCACGGCCGGTGCCCTGGGCAAACACCACGGATTCGGCGCCGTGTTTTGCGCGAATCGCCTTGAGCCTGGTTTCACAGATACCAAAGGCTTCATCCCAGGAAACCGGCTCGAATTTGCCTTCTCCCCGCGCCCCCACCCGTTTCAGGGGGGTTGTAATGCGATCCGGATGGTAAACATACTGTTTCAGGGCCAGCACCCGGGGGCAGGCCCGCCCCTGATTGAAGGAGGCATTTTCATCGCCTTCGACCTTGATGAGCTTGCCGTCTTTTACATAGAGTTTCTGTCCGCAACTGCCATGGCAACCGGCTCCTGCCGACCAGGTGGTGGTGGGAAACACCTGAACATCCTTATCGTAACCCATTTGGCCACTCCTCAGTTAAGGTTCCACTAAAAAAATCGCGCGTCCTGACCAGAGGTGTTCATGATCAGGATAGATGCAAACAGGATCACATTCAATTTAACATACAATATTTGTGCCGATGCAAGGAAAACCGCCCAATCAGAAATTATGCTGTAATTTTGAAAAGTTATTTATCGATGCCTTCAGCCCGAAAAAAAATGGATACCATATTTCAGAGCCCCATCCGAAATATCGTAGTTTTGACTTGCACCGGTGTGTGAACACCACTATAAAAGCAGCTCCTTTCACCAAAAGCAAGGGGTAACGCATGAGCAGTGAGACCACCCGCATACGCCCGGCCGGATTTGAGCAGATCTCCCATACCGCGGCATCATCTGATGATGCACCGCACACAGCCATAGAGGAGCGGTTGCGGTTCGAGACCCTGCTGGCCGACGTATCCACCCGCTTCCACAACCTGGCGGCTGATCGGATCGATCAGGAGATCGAATATGTCCTGGAACGGATTGCCAAAGTGCTGCGCATCGACCGCTGCAGCGTGGCTCAATTCAGCGAAAAACAAAGCAAACTTCGCGTTACCCACGCCTTTGCGGTTGCCGGGGTCCCCCCCATGCCGGATCTGGTCCTCAATGAACAACAACCCTGGTACACGAAAAAACTGCTGTGTCATGAACCCATTGTCATGACACATGTGGATGACCTACCTGAAGAGGCGGCCATTGAGAAGGCCTATTGCATTGAACAGGGGGTTCTATCAAGCGTTCTGATTCCGCTGGCGGTGGGCGGCGCCTTCCTGGGGGTGGTCGGATTTGCCGCGCTGACAGCCCAACGCCAGTGGCCGGCGGTGCTGGTCCAGCGGCTGAAATTATTGGGCGTGGTCTTTGCCAACGCACTGATGCGCAAAGAATCCGAAGAGAAACTGCATAAAGCGTTTTGCGAAATTCAAATGCTCAAAGACCGCCTGGAAGCCGAAAACACCTTTTTGCGCGAAGAGATCAACCTGCAGTACGCCCATGAGGAGGTTATCGGCCAGAGCGATGCCATTAAACATGTCCTCAGTCAGGCTGAACAGGTCGCCGGAACAGACACCACTGTCATGTTATTAGGAGAAACCGGTACGGGCAAGGAAATTTTTGCCCAGACCATCCACAAACTCAGCCGGCGTAAATCAAGGGCCATGGTGACAGTCAACTGCGCCGCCCTTCCCGCCAATCTAATGGAAAGCGAACTGTTCGGCCATGAAAAAGGCGCTTACACCGGTGCCGAATCCAAAAGAATCGGCCGTTTCGAACTGGCCGACGGTTCCACCCTGTTTCTGGATGAAATCGGCGAACTCTCCATGAACCTGCAAGCCAAACTGCTCAGAGTCCTTCAGCAAGGGCAATTCGAGCGTCTGGGCGGCCACCATACCATCACATCGGATGCCCGCGTGATAGCGGCCACAAACAGGGCTCTCCTGCAGGCTGTGCATTGCGGTGAATTCCGCATGGATCTTTACTATCGTCTGAATGTTTTTCCCATTGTTCTGCCGCCGCTGCGTGAACGCCGTGAAGACATTCCCTTGCTGGTATGGTTCTTTGTCAGACAATTCTGTGAAAAAATGGGCAAACGCATTGCCACCATTCATCGCAGCAGCATGCAGGTCCTGCAAAATTACAATTGGCCCGGAAATGTCCGTGAGTTAAAAAATTTTATCGAACGGGCGGTCATCATCACCACCGGACGCGCGCTTCAGATCGAACTGCCCGGCAACCCCAGCGCCATGCATCATCAAGTGCGAACCCTGGATCAAGCCCAAAAGGACCATATTCTCAAAAACCTTAAGATCACGAATTGGCGCATTCGCGGCAAAAACGGGGCCGCGGAGATCTTGGGCCTCAAACCCACCACATTGGAGTCCAAAATGGCCAGGTTGGGAATTAGACGCCCGGAAAAACTGTAAAACAAAAAAAGCCCGGGCCTATCCGGAAAACGTCATGACGATTTCGATCTCATC
>JBFFHG010000316.1:0-5104 GCA_041557055.1 Desulfosarcinaceae bacterium | reverse complement strand
CGGTTCTGATGGCAGGACTGGTGATTTCCATCCTGCCGATTTTGATTTGCTTTATCGTTCTGCAACGCCAAATCATCAGCAGTATGACACAAGGATCGCTTAAGTAGGATTTGGACGATCTTGCCCTCTTTTGTGAATGAAGGTGAAGAGTCCTCGAAATAAAATAACTATTTCTGGGGCTTTTCGCCTTCAGATTGTCCAAATCTGATGCAAATCAGGTTAATTTTGTTTTTCAGATCCAAACACACTGATTCGGGGGATCAAATGACAACTGTCTCACTTAAAAATTTTGTAAAAAAATATGGCGACAATGATGTCATTCATTCCATCAATTTAGAAATTAAAGATTCGGAATTTATCGTTTTGGTTGGTCCGTCCGGGTGTGGGAAATCGACAATACTCCGAATAATAGCCGGTTTGGAAGAGGTCAGTGGTGGTGATATTTATATTGGTGACCGAATCGTCAATAATGTTCCCCCGAAAGATCGAAACGTGGCCATGGTGTTTCAGAACTATGCGCTTTATCCTCATATGAATGTGTATAATAACATGTCTTTTTGTTTGAAGCTAAAAAAGACACCTAAGCCGGAGATTAAAGCGCGTGTGACCAAAGCCGCCAATATTTTGAATATTGAAAACCTCCTTGAGCGAAAACCTTCCGAACTATCAGGAGGACAAAGGCAACGTGTTGCGATGGGACGCGCTATTGTGCGCAACCCGGATATTTTCCTTTTTGATGAGCCGTTATCTAACTTGGACGCCAAGTTAAGAACTCAGATGCGCATAGAAATCAAAGAGCTTCACCAAAGAGTTAATAATACCATTATCTACGTGACCCACGATCAAATAGAAGCCATGACTCTGGGGGATCGTATTGTGGTGCTGAAAGACGGATACATCGAACAGGTCGGTAATCCGATTGAATTATTCCAAAATCCAGAGAATACATTTGTTGCCGGATTTATTGGAAATCCACCGATGAATCTGATTGAGGGCGAGATTACCAAAAACGGCTCTGATCTACAGGTGTCTTTCCCAAGTGGCTTGAGTATTCCGATACCGGAAAAACCAGAGGCTCAAATCAAGCAAGGTCAAAAAGTGGTGATGGGGTTGCGGACAGAGGATATTTATCTGGATGATGGGAGTAGCCATATTCCCGATAAGTGGAAATTTGATGGAGATGTTGTCGTCACAGAACCGCTGGGAAGCGAAACACATATGCATGTGAATATGAATGGCGTAAAAATAATCGGGAAATGTGAAGGCCGAAAAAATATCCAACCATTTGAAAAAATTAAATTATCGTTTAATTTAAAACACCTTCATATTTTCGATGCCGCTTCAACCAAATCAATCTACTAAGGGCTCGCGCAAAAATAAATTCGCAGTTTAGGCGCGCTGATTTGGGTCGTCTTTGCACGATCTGCGACTGCGTCTGATCTTGGCATGGCCTCAAAATAGCTTGTGCTATTCTTGCGCGAACCCTAAAGCAGCGTGGCTGACGCCGGATGGAAAGTACAGTTGGAATTCATTGCTTGCGCAAGTAGCGCGGGATCTATCCGTCCGGGCCGGTGGTTGAATTGCGGTGTGTCGTTTTCAGCAACCATTGGTTGAAAAGTCGGGTAATATGGGCGCATTTGAAGTCGCTGCCCCTGGGAATCTCCACTTTTTCAATCAACTGGTCAAACGATCGGCTTATTTTTTTTCGAAAAGCCGTTGGGCGCCTTTTAAAAAGCCGTCGTAGGTGAGCATCAGCGCCTTGAGTTCATCTTTGGCGAGAAAGAAGTCCTCGAAGATATCTTCATAAACATGATAGGCCAATCGGTCGACGCCGGTGCAGGTGCCGACCATCATGGCCACCATATCGGCCAGGTAGAGGGTCGCGGTGGCCGGATCGTTGCGGGCTTCCGGGTTGCTCAGGTGGTGGTTTTCGATCATATAGACCATATGGGGACTGAATTTCCACTCCTTGGCGATGATGCCGCCCAGGGTCGCGTGATCCATGCCGATACACTCTTTTTCAGCGTCGATAAAGCTCACGTTCTGTGTTTTTACGATGCCCTGAATTTTTTCCAGCTTGCCGCCCACATATTCGTGCAGGACGACTTTGCCGATGTCTCTGAGCAGTGCGGCTGTATAGATGGCCGGCAAAGCCAAAAGATCACGACGTTCGGCAAGGGTCCTGGCGACCATGGCCGAGGCGACGCTTTGCTTCCATAGATCGCCTTTGGCCATTTGATACCCCTTATGGGCTTTTGTCATATTTACAGAAAGATTTTGCGCCAATACCAGCTCAACGACATGCTGCAACCCCAGCATGGTGACCGCCTGCTGAACGGAATCGACTTTTACCGCCAACCCCAAGTAGGCGGAATTGCATATTTTTAATAAATTAGCCGTGATGGCCGGATCGTGTTCCACCAGGCGCACCAAATCCGACATGGAACAATCCGGATCGGAGGCTAAGGCCAAAACTTTGTGCGCCATTGCGGGAATCGGATGTAACGCTTTGACTTGTTTTAAAATTTTGTTGATATTGGGCATCTGTTTTCCTGACCATGGATTATGGTAAATGCCTGAACCGCTCTGTGTCTTCACAACTTGAAACAGAGGCCTTAAATATCAGCCCGTCATCAAGTATCGGCTTTTTCGAGATTTTCATTATTTACACGGCATGCCTTCACAGCGCAATCGTATTTTTTTGCCTTAAAAATCCAATTGATCAGGGTTCCGTCCGGATTGTTCGATGAAAAATCGTCCAAGCCGCCGGGAATTGACTTTGCCGGGCAAGCCCTATGGTGGCTTTTCCATATTATACCGCGGCCAGGGTGACAATCCGGCAAAGCATCGTCTCCCATCGGTTGACCAATCATTAAATATCTGGTTTAAAACAGGCCGTTTTCAGGGTGCAGTGGTTTTTAAATTTTCAATACAAATATTTAAGGATGGTTATGACCGAACCGTTTCTCACTGAAAAGCACCGGGTGTTACGCCGCAGCGTTCGTTCATTCTGCGAACAGGAGTTGCGTCCCATCGCCGCCCAGATCGACCAGGAGGCGCGTTTCCCCTGGGAAGTGGTGGAAAAAATGGGGCATCTGGGATATTTCGGCATCCAGGCCCCTAAAGAATTGGGCGGCGCCGGTCTGGACAGTCTGAGCTATGCTGTTGTCATTGAGGAGGTTTCCCGGGTCAGCGCTTCCATTGGTTTGTGCCTGAGCGTGCATAACAGCGTGGCCCTTTATCCCATCCTGGCTTTTGGGTCGCCTGAACAGCACCGGCGATGGGTGCCGGCCCTGGCCAGGGGGCAGAAGATCGGGGCTTTCTGCCTGACCGAACCCAATGCCGGCTCGGATGCGGGCGGCATTACGGCCACGGCTCTGCCTGCCGGTGACCATTGGATTGTCAACGCCAACAAGGTGTTTGTAACCAATGGGGGGATTGCCGATGTCTGCCTGATATTTGCACGCACCGATCCCGCCGCCGGCCGGGGGGGCATCAGCGTGGTGGTGGCTGAAAGGGGCACCCCCGGTTTTGTGGTGGGTGATCTGGAGGATCTGTGCGGTATGCGCGCCAATCCGGTCAGTTCCATCCGGCTTTACGACTGCCGCGTGCCCAAAGAGAATTTGCTGAGCAAAGCCGGCATGGGCTTGAAGATCGGGCTGGCAGCCCTGGATACGGGCCGTGTCGGCATCGCGGCCCAGGCCCTGGGCATTGCCCAGGGCGCCTTGGAGGAGGGGGTGCGCTACGCCAACCAGCGGCAGCAGTTCGGCGTCCCCCTGGCGCGCCACCAGGCCATCCAGATGATGATTGCCGATATGGCCACCCAGGTGGATGCCGCCCGCATGATGGTCTACCGGGCGGCCTGGATTAAGGATCAGAGACAACCGGTGAGCAAGGCCGCGGCCCAGGCCAAGCTTTTTGCCGCCGAAGCCGCCGGCAAAGTCACCGATCTGGCGGTTCAGATCCACGGCGGCTACGGTTATTCCAAGGCCTATGCTGTGGAACGTTACTATCGCGACGCCCGGGTGACGAGGATCTACGAAGGCACTTCGGAGGTGCATCGCATGGTGATCGCCCGGGAAGCGTTGCAGGGCGGTTAGAATTTTAAATGATAAATCAAGAATATCATATGTTGGAGAAATAATGCCGATTCACATCATCGTCTGTATCAAATCGGTGGTCAAAACCGCTCCCAAGGGTGTGGCGCGGCGGACGCCGGAAAACAGCGAACTCAATCCTTTTGACCGGCCGGCGTTGGAAGCGGCCCTCCAAATCAAAGAGAAAACAGGGGGGGCGGTGACGGCCCTTTCCATGGGCCCGGCCGTCAGTGCCGAAGCCCTGGCCGAAGCCCTGGCCATGGGGGTGGATCGGGCCGTTCTGATCAGCGACCGGGCCCTGGCCGAATCAGACACCCTGGTGACCTCCAGGGTGCTGGCCGCGGGTGTTAAAAAAATCGGGACCTTTGATATGTTGTTGTTCGGAACCCGCACGGCCGACAGCGATACCGGCCAGGTCGGTCCCCAGACCGCCGCTCTTTTGGCGCTTGCCTTTGTGGGCGGCACCAAGAAGATGGATTTGCAGAGAGATTGCTGGACTCTGGAGCGCACCATGGATGCCTGGGAAGAGACCTGGCAGGTTCAGCCGCCGGCGGTCGCCACTGTTGATCCGCGCGCTTTTACGCCGCGGCCCATCGGCCTGGTGGGTATCTCCCGGGTCTTTGACCGGCCGGCTATCGAACAGTGGTCGCTGGCCGATTTAGGCCTGGCGGCCGAAGAGGTGGGCCTGACCGGTTCGCCCACGCGGGTGATCGCTTTGGAAAAGATCAAGCGCGACCGCCGTTGTACCATGTTGGAAGGGGAACCCCGCAAGCAGGTTGAAGCTCTGCTTGAATGCTTGGCCCGGGCCGGTCTGGTGGGATCATGACGGAATCTTTTTCCGGAACAGGTCAACGCCGGAACTTTTATGCATGAGTGGGAAAATATGACTGACAAGGCAATTTGGATATTGGGCGATCTGCGCACTTCGCGTTTTTGGAAAGAGAGCCTCAAAGTTCTGACCAAGGCGCTGCCCTTGGCCGTTGAGGCCCGGGCAGCGGTGGCCATGG
>JBFFHG010000315.1:0-5112 GCA_041557055.1 Desulfosarcinaceae bacterium | reverse complement strand
GCAAACAATATCCGGGCCATTCTCTGGGGGTTTCCGGGACAAAGCATCCGTCCCCCTGTCGATTGTATTGTGGAAGGGGTTTACGACCTGGCCCGCAAACGCACCGGTGCGCTCATCGTGCTGCCCGGAAAAGAGGATATCAATGAGACCGTGCAAGGCGGGGTGAACTGGCAGGGGCTGGTCTCCAGGGAGATGTTGATGTCCATCTTTTTCAACGGCAACCCGGTTCATGACGGCGCCGCCGTGGTGGCGGGAGATCGTGTGGTTCGGGTGGGGGCTATTTTGCCCTTGAGCCAGCGCGATGATCTGCCTCGCAACTACGGCACCCGTCATCGCGCGGCTGTGGGATTGACCGAACAATCCGATGCCCTGGTCATTGTCGTATCTGAAGAGCGCGGTGAGGTCGTCGGCGTCAAGAAGAGTGATATCGTCCCCATTCGGGACAATATCACGCTGAAGAAACTATTGCGCGCTCATCTTGGGATGATCCCGGAAAAAGATGTCGACACCCGGCGCGTATCCATGGAGTTTGCATTGGCAGCGGCCGTTTGTCTCGTTTGCATGGCCGGTGTCTGGTTCAGTTTCGCCAGGGGATTGGAGACCTTGACCAACTTGCTGGTGCCTCTGGAGTATATCAACCGTGATTCGCGTATGCAGATCCTTTCCGCTTCGGAAAACACCGTCAGATTGCACCTAAGCGGTGCGGGGGCCTTGATCAACTCGGTCAGGCCTGAACAGGTGCGGGTAAAACTGGATTTGAGCAGGGCCGTCAACGGCGAGAATACCTTCCGGATCTCCCGGGACAACATTATCATGCCGCCGGGGCTGCGGTTGAACCGCATTGAGCCTTCGCAGGTCAATGTGCTCCTGGATTTTCCCGTTGCCAAGGAGTTGCCGGTTCAGGTGGATTGGGTCGGGGCCCTGCCGGTGGGGGTGGTTTTGAAAAAGGTGCGCCTGGTGCCTGATCACACCAAGGTTATGGGCGGCGCTCAGATTGTGGATCGGGTCAGCACCCTCTTTACCGAAAAAGTCCGGCTTGAAGATCTGACCGGCAAAGGGCCGATCTCTGTGACTCTGGCCCTTGAACCGGCCTCCCTGAAGATCGCCGCAGGTTTCAAAAACAAGGTGGATGTGTACTACACCCTGGAGCCCCGCAAGCCATAGGGATGGCTTGCCGCTGGAACCGGATTATTTTTCCTCTCCTATAAACGCCTCGATCATTTGGAACGCTTCATCATCGGTAAATTGTCGGGCCGGATGCTTGCAAAAGTAGGCTGATGGGGCTTCCAGAACGCCCCCCATGCCGCGGTCCAGGGCCAATTTGGCGCAGCGGATGGCATCGATAGACACACCCGCCGAGTTGGGGCTATCTTCCACTGACAGGCGAAGTTCCAGGTTCACGGGGACATCCCCGAAGAGTCGTCCCTCCATGCGAATGAAGCACACTTTATTGTCATTTTGCCAGGGAACGTAATCGCTGGGCCCGATATGAATATTTTCATTTTTCAGTCGATGGGCGGCCACCGACTGGACCGCCTCGGTTTTGGACTCTTTCTTTGAAGATAGACGGCTGCGGTTCAACATGTTGAGAAAATCGGTATTGCCGCCCGTGTTGAGCTGATAGGTTCTGTCCAGGCGCACGCCGCGCTTTTTAAACAGGTCGGTAAGCACCCGATGGGTGATGGTGGCCCCCAGTTGGGATTTGATATCATCTCCGATAATGGGGATGTTTCGATCCGCGAATTTTTTGGCCCATTGGGGACTACTGGCGATAAATACCGGAATATTGTTTATAAACGCCACGTTAGCCTCCAACGCGCAAGTTGCGTAAAAGCGTGTGGCCTCTTCGGACCCCACCGGCAGGTAGTTGAGAAGGATGTCGGCCCGGGCCTCTCTCAAAATCCTGACGACTTCGGCTTGGTCCGGCTGGGGCGCCTCCTTTGAGGGCATGAAGGTGCGCTGGGCGTCATAGGCCAGCATGTGTTCGGAGACACCGTCCAGAATGCGCCCCATGCGGACCGGGATGCCCGATTCAGGCATGGGGTCTGAGATGACCGCCGTGCAGTTCGGTTTGGAAAAAATGGCCTTATGGACATCCAGTCCGACCTTGCGCCGGTCGATATCAAAAGCCGCCACGATTTCAATGTCGGTCGGTGCATACCCGCCGATGTTCCAATGCATGAGCCCTATGGCATCGTCAGCGGATCTATTCCGATAATAATGAATTCCCTGAAGCAGGGCGCTTGCGCAATTGCCGATTCCGGCAATTGCAATTTTGATTTTGGGCATTATGATTCCATCTCCTTTTTCCGCGCTTCGTATCGATCCAAAAGATTTCGAACAAATCAGACCATAGAATATGTGTCGTTTTTTGAACTATTGCAACAGGTGGCCGTAAGTTATGGCGCTGTTTGGCGGTCCGCCATTTGCCGCATAATGAAAATTCCCCGCTGAAAAACGGTTGCCAATGCCAATGTGCCGTAAAAAGCCACGCCCATCCATAAAGTGATCACTTTACCGGCAGGCAGCATGATCAGGACCAGGGCCCACAACATCAGAAACACCAGGCGGACCCCCCGCTCCATGAGGCCCACCGGACAACTGCAGCCCAAAGCCTCGGCGCGGGCCTTGGTGTAGCTGATCAGCATGGTCAACAATGCGACGATGAAAACAGCCAAGGTCGCCGGAACCGGCGCTGTGTTTTTCCAGAACATCACCCAAAACCCGATCAGGTAAAAAAAATCGGAAACCCGATCCAAACTTGAGTCCAGAAACGCTCCCCACAGCGATGCGCTGTTTTGCTGCCGGGCCATCAGGCCATCCAGGGAATCGGCCGCGCCTGAAAGCAACATCAGAAGAAAGCCCCAAACCGGATGGACCCAAAAACCCAACGGCACGACAATTGATATCAGCATGCCCAACCAGGTGAGCCGGTCGGGCGTCACTCCCCAGGCGGGCAGACGCGGCAACAGATGGCGCTTCATCAAATTGTAATAAGCAGCCGCCAGGAAGCTGGTTCGCAAAGAATTCGGCATGAGCTGTCTTCGTCCTCGGGCTTTTTGCGCCTTATCCCCCAAGTGGGCGGTCCACGATGAATAACGCGGCTTCAATACCATAATCATCGGGTTGCCGCAATTTATAAAGTCCCATGGGTTTGGGGGGCAGCGTTTGTGTTCCAAGGCCCGCTGTCACCCATGGGGCTGTTGGGGCATGATTACCCGAACCGTGAAATCGCTGTTACCGGATATTTAAATTAAAGTCCCTGCGGAAAGGGCCGATACCATGATCAGGAGGTGTGGTCTCATGGTCGATATATACATCGGAGCCGCCATTCCGCCGGTGGGGACCGACCCGAACAAGCGCGATAATGCGCGCCGGCAGGCGCCTCGGAAAAAAAAAGGCAAAGAGCGACGCAAAAACACGCAAGATCGGCGTCAAGGCATTCGCAGCGGTGTCATTGTTACACTCTCCATCTATTCTGATCGACGCAAAATACCGGATCGCCGGAAAGCCGTCCAGCAGCTCTCAAGCGGCCCGGCTTAAACGCCATGCGAATGATCAAGCTTGCCTGTTCGCTTCCATTCGTCGATGCAATCGTTCGGCTCGCAGGCAGAAGGCCTCCAGTTTGGCGTTGATTTGCTGGGGGAAGGGCGACCCGTCGCTTTCGATGGCCAAAAAGGGCAGATCGCTGACTTCGTTCAGGGTGGCCCGCAGGCGCGGGTTCTCCGGTGCGCCGGCCAGCTTGTCCTCCCGTTTCATGGCTTCCACCAGGATGGCTTCCGACAGCCTGTTGGGCATGCACCCGAACGGCCCAATGGCAATGGCGCCGCAGCTTTCGGAAACCACCTCTTTCAATGAACTGCCCACGGTCAGAATGGCCTCACCGCCCAGATAGGGCGAAATATAGGGGCGGGCCGTATCGATGATATCGCCGATGCGGATGGGGTTGGTATGGACCAGCCCGGAGGCGGCAAGAATATTTTTAATCCGTTTCTCGTCTCTGCGCATCACGTACTGCTTGATCCGTGCGCGCAATTTGGCCCCCAGCCCGTCGTGGCTATGGTCGGACCATCCCTTGTTGATCACATAATCCGAGTAAACAATCCATTCGGCCACCGGCGCGCAGATCGTGGCAAATCCCCTGGCTGCCAGGTATTCGGTCAGGTATTGCCTTGAAAGGCCGTCACGGCGCACGAAGATCTCACCGGCCAGGGTGATGAGCGGGACCTGCCGGGGCTCTCTCTTCAACGGAATGCGGCTCAACCGGGCGGCGGCCCCCCGCAGGGCCTTTCCCAGAAGCTCAAGGCTGCCGGTTTCCAGGCCGCTCAGGGTTTGATCGTACTGCTGATCGAAAATCCGCTGGGCCTCTTCGGGATATTGTGCATTGGCCAGCAGCATGGAACGGATATCTTCAAAGATATCCGATACCACCACCGCCCACCACCCCCTGCGGTGGATATGGGCGGGCACGCCGTCATATCCCAGATCGGAGGAGAGGGAGAAGATCGCCACATCCGGGATTTGAAGCTTTTTGATTAAATCCGCCATGAAAATATGGTATTGGCCGAACCGGCACGGTCCGGAGCCGCCGGGCATGAAGTAGACCACGACTTCATCAGGGGCTTTGTGCTTTCGAATATAATTCATCAAGGCGCCGGTGGTCAGTATCAACGGCAGGCACTCCTTGCATGAGGTGTGGCCGCGACCGATCTTGAGAATGGCTTCATCGGCCGGTTCAAGGGGCCGGGTATTGAACCCTGCGCTGCGAAATGCGGCTGCCAGGGCCCTGGTGCCCAGTTCTCCCATGGATGGGAACAGAAAAGTCACCCTGGGATCGGTGAGCGGCAGCGCCGCACCACTGGACGTTCTTACCCCCAGGGCGTCGTGAACCAGGGTGGTGCGGGCCGGTTGACAACCGTTGGCGGCGGTCGCACGCAATGCGGGCGCAGCCATCTGCCGGTGGGCGCGGACAATATCCAGAAATGCTTCGATGCGGGTCTCCAGGCCGGCATCGGCGCTGTGACTGTCCAGCTCCAGGGTCAAGGAGGGTTTGCGGCCCATCAGTTCGCGAAAGTAGCCGATGATGAAGGAGTCGGGGCCGCAGGAGAAGTT
>JBFFHG010000314.1:0-5114 GCA_041557055.1 Desulfosarcinaceae bacterium | reverse complement strand
TATAAAATCCTTAATCCTGACTCGCTTTGAGCCTGCCGCACCATTCATTGTTCGAGTCTCTTGTTGCCAACGTTCCGGACCATGGGAACCGATTATAATGTTCCGGAAAAGGCGGCCGCGCCAGCGGCCCATATGCGCCAAAACTGGCCCTGCATATCGCTGTTTCGTTTTTTAGGCAAGAGGTGATTGTCCGGCCGCAGCATCCAAAACAGGGAAAAATGCCGAATATCAAAGAGCAAATGGAGAATTCAAGCCGCTTTTGGGGGCTTGATCAGGGCTCGCCCTCAACTCATGCGCGCGCCAAGCGCCAAAGCGCGGTGATAACCGATGTTGCAAAAGTCAGAGGGGTTCAGCGCCAAGGGTGAAGCCGTCCCGGTTATTGGATTTTTTTCAGGGGCTCATCAACATAGCATCTCAGAGGGCGAAAAATCCAATTTTCAAAACACTGGTTGCAAGAGATGCATTTTGCTTTTTGCAAGTCCCCATTTTTCCATCTTTTAATCAATCCAGGCTCTCTGATCAAGGGGCGAGACATGGATATGAAATCCGCGGTGCCGTTTTCAATGAGTTTGGCCATCACGTCAGGCGTTCGATGTCCGCCAACCAGAAGAACAGGAATTGAAACATGCTCCTTTAAGGCCTTCGCATAGACCTGAAAATATGCTTCCTGCGCTTCTTTTTGTATCCCTTTAACCGCGATACAATCCTTGCTTTCGGATAGCGTGCCGCCGGATACTTCAATGCAATCGATACCGGCCCGCGCAATTATTTTTGCAATATCAACGGCTTCATTCTTCTCAAGCCCGCCATCAAAAAAGTCATTGAAGTTCATTTTAATCATCAGGGGAAAATCCGGTCCAATCAACTCTCGTGTTCGTTTTACGATCTCTACCAAAAACCGGGCCCGGTTTTCAGTACTGCCGCCATAATCGTCGGTCCTGATATTGGTAAAAGGGGACATGAAGTTATGAATCAGGTTTCCATGCGCGCCGTGCAGTTGTACCGCGTCAAATCCGGCCGCCTTTACCCGGCGGCAGGCTTGCGCGAACTTTTCAACCATGTCGTTGATGTCAGGCACCGTCATCTCTTTAGGTACGACATGGGGGGTGTTTGTCGGGACGGCAGAGGGGGCGGCAGGTGCCGATCCTCGCAATTCAGGGCTGTCTTGTCTCCCTAAGTGACCGATCTGCATTGCTATTTTTGTTCCCCGTTCGTGAACGGCGCTGATGATATCGTGCCAAGCGTCAATATAACTGTCTTCATGAATAGCTAAAAGAGATACCAAACCCAACGTTTCAGGATAAGCCCGCCATGCCTCAATACAAGCTCCTGAAGTAATTATTAATCCGACCTCGCCTGCAGCCAGCATGCTGTAAATTTCCTTAAGATCCTGGGCCGGGCGTCCATCAAAGGTTGCCATTCCCTCCGCGGTTGCCGAACGTACGAATCTGTTTTTCAGTTGCATTCCCCTAATACTGGCGGGTTGGAATAAATTGGAGATCAATTTTTCCTCCTTCATGCCATTTTGACCTGTTATTGTGATAACCTGGAATAAAAAAATACATTATGACCATAAAGCAGGCTTAACTGAAGATCATCGCCCATTTGGGGGATTTCGGCGATTCACCGCTATTGGGATGATTTTTTCAACTGGATATAAAACTGGGCAAAATGGCATAGATATCTTCCATGGTGTATGCTATTTTCAGCGCATGAAATTGGATCACAAGGGATTGACGCAACTTCGCCATCGTGCGGTCAATTTGGAAGGAGCGTGTTTTGGGACAAACCGCTTATGGTATGCTACCATTTTTGCCATATAAAACCATCTGTTCTGTAAAGGGGTAATCGTATGTTGACTGCTATCACGCACACGCCGTCACCTTCCTTGAGCCAAGGTGAGCTTACTTTTTTATCACGCCAACCCATTGATTTTGATAAAGCAAAGCGTCAGCATGCATCATACTGTGACATGCTCCGCAGATCTGGTGTAACTGTTGTCACTTTTGATAAGAACAGCTCTTTTCCGGATAGTGTATTTGTTGAAGATACAGCTTTGGTTCTGGATGAGATAGGGGTAATAATGCCGATGGGCGTTGCATCCCGGCAAAAAGAGACTGAATTTATCCAAACCGAATTGGCAAAATTCCGAAATATTGAACACATCGTGCTGCCGGAGCGGATAGAGGGGGGCGATATCCTGTGTATCGGGAAGCGCCTTTATGTGGGATTGACCTCGCGAACCAACGCGGGGGGGGTAAGGGCTTTGGAGGGGATGGTCAAACCATATGGGTACAATGTCATTGGTGTAAACGTATCTGGGTGTTTGCATCTGAAAACAGGCTGTACAGCGCTGGATGAGCACAATATTCTGATAAATCCTCGATGGGTCGATTCTAAATCGTTTGAGACGTTTAATCAGATTGTTGTGCCGGATGAAGAACCATTCGCTGCAAACATTTTGCGAATCGGTAATATTATCTGCATGCACTCAGGTTTTGCCAAAACAAGAGAGATGGTTGAACAATCTGGTTATGAAGTGGCGGTTACCGATATTTCCGAATTTCAGAAAGCCGAAGCCGGATTAACCTGTATGAGTTTGATTTTCAACGATTGACGGATGGAACGCGATTTACTGCCGATTGCAATTAACGCCAGTCGTGATATGCGATCCGATGGGAACACGAATAGGCTCTTTGCAGCAGAAAAGACAAGGATGCGCGGCCCCTAAGAGATCATTTTTGCACGAATCGGGGCTGTACCCTGAATAACAGCAGCGTAGCTATGGTTCTGTTGAGTCGGAGAGGAAGTGCCGGTGGATGAAGTGAATACGCTTAATTCTTGCATATTTTTTACTAAACTGGCTGTCTTTTTGTTTTTGATCCCTTTTGCTATAGGGAGGGTAAAATAAAATTCAACTTTCTGTTTTTTCTCTGAGGATTCGCACCAAATCTGTCCCCCATGTTCCATAACAATTTTTTGTGCTATTGCTAACCCTAACCCTGTTCCGTCTGATTTGTTTTTAGTGTAAAAGGCATCAAAAAGTTGGGATAAATCCTGTTTTGGAATAAAAGCCCCACTATTGCCAATACAAAAAGTATTTAAGTTTTTAACCAAGTCCTCCTGGGTTTTTATCCAAAGCGTGCCCTCTTGGCTCTTCATCGCTTGAATGGCATTGATGAAAATATTGGAAAATACGCGTTGAAGCCTTAGTCCATCCACATTTATCATGTACTGATGATTTAACTCATAACTCACGTTAACCTCGGTTTTTTGAAATATTCGACACGCTTCTGTCAATGAGATCATAATCATCGATTCCGGACTGACAGGACGCTTTTGGAGTCCAACTGTTCGACCGATTTCCATAACATCGTTGATCATTCCGTCAACAGAGGCTAAGGCTTGTTCGACATCTCGTGTATATTTTTTGGATAGAGCCATCATTTGATCAGGGTCATTTGTATTCTCCAAAAGCCATAAAATATGGTGTATCATTGAAAAAGGTCTGCGCACATCATGCGCCAACATTCGAGTTGTCTGAGCGATGGCAGACTGTTTTTCCGCTCTGACTAATTTATTCTGTGTCTGCTCTAGTTTGGCAAAAATTCCGTTAACAAAAGAATAAATGGATGTAATATCCGCCGATGCTGACTCGGGAACTGGGAGCTTTGTCAAGTCATCCTTTTTTATGAGGGCGGAAATTAAATCTTGCAATGGTGATAGGGAGAAGCGTAAAACAATTATCGACATAAGGAGAGTGCCCGCTATACTTATAGATAGATACTTAAGGAACACTCTAATTTCTTCTTGGTACTGATTTTGTTCACCGTGGTTGATCTCAATTGAAAACAGGAATGTAACAATCGTCATCACAATAATGCCAAATGCGATCATAGTTCCGACTATTTTTCTAAAGAGGGGGGCAGTGGCGCTGCTTTTCAAGGTTTTAAATGAATAAATACCTCTCATTTGTCTATAGTTTTCCCTCTAACGAATCATAGAACCATTCTATTTTATGCTGTTCCGCCCATATACAATCACCCAAATCGTAATGCCACCATTCCTCCGGGTAATTTACAAATCCTACCGATTTCATTAAATTAAATAAAAAGCGACGATTTCGCCTGATTTCATTCCATCGTTCTTTACCTATGCCTGATGTTGGATCGTGTGGTGCTTCAAAGGCGATGGTTTTTGATAGGCTTGCAATCTCATCAAATTCTGTCCCCATATCTAAAGGCGAGCCATTTTTATATAAATTAAGATCCACAGCACCCCCGCTATTGTGAGGCGAAACAGCAAAGCGAGATCGTTCTTCCGGGTGCGCTACATACTGCTTTGTCAACTGCAATAATTTTTCCGCACTTTTTTGGGGATGTTTACTCTTGATATCCCTATAAAATATCTGAAATAGATGGAGTTGGGTTGCATTCGAACGATATGAATCAAAAATCATAAAACCATAATCAGTTCCCAACATATTCATTGCCTGCTTTAATTTGAGGTACACTGACTTCCTTGCAACCATTGTGGGAGATGTACCGTTATATCCTAAATGGAAATAGTGATTAACAAGTTTAATCATGCGAATGTCTTGCAGGTTCGCGGGTTCGTCATTTGATTTCAGAAAATTTAATAATTCTTGGGTATTGGTGGTCGGCCCCTTATAATTTATAGGCAACGCGGTTAACTCCATGACTCATCCTTCTCAAACTGTTAATAAATGAAATATGGCTGCTCCACCAAAGGTTCCTATTGCGTACCCCATAACACCAAGGATTATTCCTGCAGAAATACCGATCTTCCAACCCCTTGCGTGCGCGATTGCTACTGCGGTAGCAGGACCGCCGATAAGTGATTGTGAAACTACGGCCATATCAATAGAACCGATACGCATCAGTTTCGTAGCAACAAATAAAAAAATTCCATGGGTAAAGACTACAATAAACGGCATTGCAATTGTCATTGGTGCTAAAGCCACAACTTTCTCCACATCTGATATGGCACCAATAGAAAAAAAGAATCCGCTAAACAAGACAGATCCTATCATATATGCTGATTTTATATTATTCCTAATTAGTGCCTGAACGGAAAAGGGCTTTTTATTCTTG